>DKZT01000024.1:47638-53082 GCA_002493755.1 Ruminococcaceae bacterium UBA7067 | reverse complement strand
AAACTCTAAACTCTAAACTCCAAACTCTAAACTCCAAACTCTAAACTCCAAACTCTAAACTCTAAACTAAATTATCGTTCAGCTCACTAAAGTGAATAACCCTAAAATATTATTATAGCCGCCGAACAGGCTGATGAAGCCTCGGCGGCTGAAAATAATTTACGGCTTCCAGTTGTGGCCGCACTGAGGGCAGTACAGTCCGTCCAACCCCACACCGGTTACGTTAAACCCAAAGCCGCATTGAGGACACCACACGTTAGGCTCTTGTGATTTCTCATAGCACTTATTGCACATTCCGTGCTGCGAGCCTTTGTCTGAATCGGTTTGTGCGCCGCACATACAGCAAAAATGCTCAGAATAACAGTCGGAGCAGATGAAACCGCCTGTGTATTCGTAATCCTCCGTCCTTACATATTGTCCGCAGTATTTACATTCCGAACAGCCCATACATCTCTTCCCGTTGTGTGATGAAACCTCATCTTTCGCAAGCAGTATTCCGCAATCCTCACAGCGCTTGTCGGTAACGCAGGCGTTACAGTATCCCTCACGCTGTTTGCTCATATCATCAGGCGTAAGCCTGCTCCTGCCGCAGGAAATGCAATTATGGTAAGGACCGTCTGACGCCTTGAAATAATCGGCGCAGATTTCGCAATATCGCCACGGAACTACTCCGCCAACCTCGTAACCGCCGCCGCAGTTCGGGCAATTTACTTCCGGCTTAACATTATACTGGTTAGGTATTTTATTGCACGAAGGACAGTTTGTGCCCGTTTGATGAACATAGGTGCAGACCGGGCAAATCTCATAGCCGTTTGCGGAGATTGGCGAGGTTTTTGAAGCTACCTCCTGCTTTTTTGCCTCGGTTGCCTTTTGCGTTTGTTTTTCAGTCGCTTTTTCAGTCGGCTTTTCCGTTGCTTTGGTTGCCGCGCTCGGTGAAGTCGGTTCAGCTGAGGGATTATTATTTATCAACGGTATCTGACAGCCTGTGATAAGCATTGACAGAACCAGAGATAATATTGCGAAACAAATTACAATTCTTTTCATCCTTGCTCCTCCTTGCAGATGCTCTAATAAAATATTATAGCTTTTATATCACTTTGTCAACAAATTTCATAATTAATTGTAGACTATACCATTATTGTGTGATAAAATTTAATTAATGAAAATCAAATAAAAACTTCACGAAAGAGGGATACTATGAAAAAACTGCTATCTGCATTAATTGCAATAGCGATGCTATGCTCGTTTACAGCCTGTACGCCCTCACAGGGAAACGGAAGCTCCGACGCGCCAAGCGCATCACAGATTGAGGTTCAGACTGAAACCCAAGCCGCCGAAGAACCCGAGGTTGAAAAGCTTGAATGGGTTGACTTCGCGCAGTACAGCCTTGAGGAGGACGTTCCTGCAAAGAATATAATTCTTCTTATAGGCGACGGAATGGGCAAGAATATTATCAAAGCCTCCGAGGTTGTAAAGGGCGACAAGCTGGTTATGAGCGGAATGCCGCACAGCACCACAGTTACAACATACTCACAATCGGTAACCGACGGTAAAGCCGAATACACCGACAGCGCGGCTTCGGCTACGGCTATCAGCACAGGTGTAAAAACAACAAACGAAGCTCTCGGCGTTGACCCTGACGGAGAGGATGTTGAAACAATCTGCGAGTTCGCTCAGAAGCTCGGTATGAAAACGGGACTTGTCGCAAGACAGATTATGTGCCACGCAACTCCTGCCGGAATGGTTATTCACAACACCTCCAGAGGCAGCTACCCGAAGATTATGCTTGATATGGTGCGCTCGGACGTTGACGTTATGTTCGGCGGCGGCTCACAGTATTATTCAGAATATACCAAGATTCAGTCTGCTGTTCAGGAGCACAAATACAAATATATAACAACAGGCAATGAGCTTAAATCGCTCAGCACGGCAGACGGCAAGGTTTTAGGTCTGTTCTCATACGACAATATGGGCGCGGCTGATATGTCGCCGTCACTTATGAAGATGACCACAAAATCTCTTGAGCTGCTCGACAATGACAAGGGCTTTTTCCTGATGGTTGAGGGCAGCAACATTGACTCCTACGAGCATAAGAGCGATATGGAAACTGTTCTCGGTCAGATGCAGGGCTTTGACGAAACGGTTGACTATGTTCTCAAATGGGCGCAGGAGCACCCCGGCACACTCGTAATCGTTACAGCCGACCACGAAACAGGCGGAGTACAGCTCCCCGAAAACCCGAAGCCGGAGGACATCAACAACACCTGCTTTACCTCTGACGGCAAGCACACAAACGCCGATGTTCCGCTGATGGCGAGCGGCGCACAGTCGGCAGGACTTTGCGAAAAGGAGCTTATCGACAACACCGACATAGCTAAGTATATGCGCAAGGTGCTTTCAGAGTCGCATAAGTAAAAGAGTTTTGAGTTTTGAGTTCAGCTTACCAAAGTGGATAACCATAAAATAAGAATAAGAATAAAAATCAACGGGCTGAAGCTTGGCACGACACCGAGCTTCAGCCCGTATATTAATTCTGCATTTTTATCTGCTCGCCGGTGATGAGCGGATAGCGCACGGGGTTTTCGCCGTCAAGGTTTTCCTTATGCATATCAACAGCCGTTATCTGATGATTTTCATAGGTTGTGTAGTAATATATACCCTTATCCGCATTACAGCAGGAGGTGTAAATGGTGATTTCGTATTTTCCGTCGCCGACATCACAACAGCCTCTTTGCTGGTCAACCGAGCCTAAAATGTGGAAAAACTGGCTTACGCTTTCATTTTCCGACGAACCTGAAACCGAATTCATTTTTGTAAAGGCAACCCTTACAAAGCGCGACTGCGACGATAAATCACCAGGCAGACCCAGCGCGCCCATACCTCTGCTGTAAGCTTCAAGGCCAAGTCCGTCGGCAAAGCTGTTGCGCGGCTGCTTCGGCGACAGGCTCATATAATTGTTGAGCGCGAACATCTGCCTGTCAAAGGACGGGTTGTTCGTCAGCACACCCACAGGGTTATCATAAACCCTTAATCCCTCTTTAACCGACTCAACCGTTATCGCCTCATCGCGGTCTGCTATAATCCAATGAAGCTGTGCAAGCGGCAGCTCATCGCTGAACGGCGTGTTTGTAATGTTGAGATTTGCAATAAGCTCTCTCGCCTCTTTTACAGAAGCACATCTGCCGAGAATCCAAGGGATAAGCTCAAACTGCGCTATATTGTCCTTGCCCTGCACACAATCGCAGTAGTGTGCGTTTCCAACAAAGTTCAGTCCGGCTATTCCGAGTCCCTTTTCGTTCACAGCGTCATAATACAGAGGATAATCGCCTGCTGAACACGCCATACCGATCATAGCATAGTGGCTTTTCAAATCATCTGTATGGCGAAATTTAAACGAATAATTCCGGGGTGTTATCACAATCACATCGCCGTATGAAAAATCGTAATCAAGCGTTCTGCCAAAATAAAAATCCTTTGTTTTGTAGGTTGCAGCCGTACACATAAAATTGCCTCCGTTCGGTTTTTTAGAGTAATTATATTATAGGTTTATTTTTTGCTGTTTTCAAGCCGGATATACCGAAAATTTGTGCTTGCCCGCAAAGCTATGCGTAAAAAAGGGACTCCCCGAAAGGAATCCCTTATGCTCTTAATATTAAATTTAAGCTTTAATCAATCCTTGAGCTTCTTGCGTACAATTACAACTACGCCTGCTGTTACTGCAAGAATCATCAGCAGCATAGCCACATTTGTGCTGTCGCCCGTTGCAACCTTGCCTGACGCTGTGCTTGTGTCGGCTGAAGTCTGAACAGCGGTTGTTTTGCCGTTGTTCTGCGTTGCAGATGTCGGGGCATTTGTCGGGGTTGCTGTCGGTGCGTCTGTGGGAGCGCTTGTCGGCTCATCTGTCGGAGTGTCGGTCGGAGCATCGGTCGGCTCGTCTGTCGGCTCATCTGTCGGCTCTTCCGGCTGTGATTTTGTGATTGTAAATGTATCTACGCTGTCGGTCGCTTCGTTTTTGTCGGCTGTTGCAGGGTTATCGTAGGTGCTGTATGAATTGAAGGTGATTTCGTTGTTTGTTACCTTTACAACTGTATAGCCCGGAATTTTATCCTGCTGAGCCACTGCTGTTGAAAGCGGATATACTCCCTTGAGATATTCCAGAGAGCCTGTCAAGCCGTTTGCAAGATACGGATAATCTGCATTGTCCTTTACATAAAGCTTCTCTGTGTCAAAGATGTTGTAGTATTTAAGACCTGAGCCTGTGTTGCAGGTGAGGTAAACTGTACCCTGAGGGTCCTGATAGCTGTTTGTAAGACCGCTTACTCTTTCGCCGTTGCTCATCGCATATGTTCTTGCATATACGTGGTCGTGACCGGCAAGAACTACGTCAACCCTGAACTCGTCCATAAGCTTTTCAAAGCCCGCCTCAACATAGTACTGAATATCTCTGTCGGCTACATGCTGTGCAACTGATTCTGTTGACTTGTGGTGCTGAACAAACAGCCACTTGTAATCGGGATAAGCTGCTACGGCGTTGCTTAAGGTCTGCCTGTAAGCCTCGATATAAGGCTTTGCCTCCTCTGTGCTTGAGGGATATGATGAGTCATTAAGTACAACGAACAGTGCGTTATTGAAGCTGTAGAAGTAATTGCCCTTATCGGTTGTTACCTCCTGAGCCGCTGCTGTTGTGTCCTTGTTTACTATTGATGACACGTCCTGCTCATTCGGCAGATTGTAGTGATAAAGGAAGCCGTCATGACGGTCGTGATTGCCTACTGCCGCTGCAAACGGAACACTCTGAAGTACGCTTGATGAGAACAGCTCGGTATACTGAGCCTCGCTGCCGCTCTTTGTGTCGTCAACCTGATCGCCTGCCGATGCAATCAACGCTACGTGTTTGTCAGCCAGAGCCTTAAGCGTATCGTTCCAACCTGTCTTTGTTGTCTTGTCTGCACTGAATACTGCGCTGTTTTTGTCCTCGTTTCCGTTGTTAAGCTGTGGGTCGCCGACAAAGCCGAAGGTGAACTCGCCCTGCGCCGGTGTTTTATAGGTGTATTCCTTAGACCAGCTGATGCCGCCGTCCTCAGAAACACTGTAAGTGTACGTTGTGTTCGGCGTGAGATTGCTTACTGTTGCCTTGCAGGCTGTTTTTCCCTCGGCTGCCGGCTGAGTCCTTGCATTCTCGGTGATTGTGTTTTTGCCGTCTGTGAACTTAACCTTAACGTCTGCACCGCTGTTGCTTGTGTACCAGTTAAGATTAATCTGTGTTGTGTCCGTACCCGGCTGAAGCGTCAGATCCTCAACCTCGCTCGGTGCCGCAAAAACTGTCGGCAAACCTGCGGTTACCATTGTAGCCGTAAGAGCAGAGGCAAGAATAATTTTTCCTATTCTCTTTTTCATAATTGTTTCTCTCCTATCTTTCTTATTGATTTTCCCCTGAGAACGCT
>DKZT01000024.1:697-47372 GCA_002493755.1 Ruminococcaceae bacterium UBA7067 | reverse complement strand
TGATTTTCCCCTGAGAACGCTAACAGTATATTCCTGCTTTGTAAAAAACTAAGCTTGATTCTGTATTATCCTTGTAAAGCTTGTGTGAAATTTTCTCTGAACAGAAAAATGCACCTCGCGGCGGTTTTGCCGTTCAGTGCATTTTAATTATAAATAATTTTTCAGTTCCTGCATATCAAGGAAGTTTTCGCCGATGTCCTTTTTCCTCTTGCCCTCTTTTATTACAGCGTCGCCGAATTTGTAGTAGGCGTCATAATATCTTGCGGTTTCGTCCCACTGCGCCTTTTGAGAGTCGGTAAGCTCGCTTTTCGTAACTCCGTATCTTTCGCAGAGTATGTTTCCCAGATATTCGGTGAATTTCTGCTGACCGTAAACATTCAGATGGTCGACATTATAAAAATCGTGAGAGGTATCAAGACCCGTGTCAACAAAATCCTTTTCAAAATTCAGAAAATCATAGCCGTATTCCGCTATAATCTCGCCTGCGGCATTGCCGCGCTCGAATCTGCCAAGGTGCTTTTTGCTTACAACGTGAGGGAATCTTGTGAAAACAATGTTTGTGATATTCTCGGATTTGCAGTATTCAAGCATATCACGCAGATAAGACTCTGATTTTTCAGTAAGGTCTTTTTTCTTGTTGTTGTTTTTAAGCTCGCTGTTATACACCTTTTCCTTAGGCTTATAAATCTCGGTTTTGTTCTTTGAACCCTTGAGAAGATTGTGTCCTCTGAGAGCGTCCTGCATAGTTGAAAGGCTCCAATGCAGACCTGACGGCCAGTCGTTCCACACCGAATGGTATTTTATGATAGGCAGATAATATTCAAGCTCATTTTCAGGCGCATAGTCCTTGACAATCTGCACCTTATTGCTGTCTAAAGGAATATTATCAACATAGTTTCTGAAGTTTGCCTCGTTTTCAAGCTGCTTGTTGTCGCCGTACAGCGCGCCGTTAATCTCAATAACCAACAGCTTCGGGTGCTGCCGCTCAATAATTGTTTTTATCTGGCTTTTATAGCTTGAAATAATGTTCGACTGCGTTGCGAACGGATAGCTTGTAAAGCCGAACCTTTTATACGCATACGCAGAAGAAAAGCCTGCATACACCTCGCTTGCACCGATAAACACAACGTCAAGAGAGTCCTTGTCCTCAAGATAGAAGCCCTTTATTCTTTCTCTGTTATGGTCGCTGTGACACAGTATGAACTCCTGCAAAAAGGCTGTCAGCAATACAATCGCCAGCAGCAGCGAAAGAATTTTCACAGTGCGCATAATATATTTTTTCTTTTTCATATACACCTCTAAAACTGCATATATACAAAGTCGGCTGCATTAAAGCCTGAGCCGTAAACACCGAACACCACAAGCGCCATAACCCCGACAAACACCGCGCCCCAGCGGATAATAAACGGCTTTTTGTCGAGCATCTCGCGGATTGTTGTTTTTTCGTTGCGCTCCTGAATAAGGCTGACAATAAACACAAGCACTACGCCTGCAAGAATAAGCAGATACTCTTTCTTGCCGAGTCCGAGTGTGCTGATCTGCGACCAGCCGACTGACAGATTCTGATCGGTGAAGAACAGCGCAAAGGTGCGCATTGCTTCCCCGAAATTCGGCGCAACGTCAAACACATAACCCACAAGCACAACTATAAAGGTTCTGATAATCTGGAACACCGTATACGGAAAGGACTTTGCGTTGATGTGAAGCTTTTTGATTACCCACTCAAACACAGGCTTCATCAGAACGGACAGCATTATGATTCCGCCGTTCCACACGCCGAAGCCGATGTATTTCCAGTTTGCGCCGTGCCATACGCCGACCATAAAGAACACAATAAAGGAGGCTATGCTCGTCGGCAGCACCTTTGCAATATGTGTACCTGCAGCGGTTGAGCCGAATTTTGAACCCTTTATCTTCTTGCTTATATTAATAAACAGCGAGGACATCGCAAGCGGATAGAACAGGTAGTTTTTAAACCAGTTACCCAGCGACATATGCCATCTGCGCCAATACTCGTTTATATCCTTTGAGAAGTAAGGGCGCTTGAAGTTTTCCATCATATCTATGCCGAAAATCTGGGCAACGCCTCTTGAAATGTCAATACCGCCCGAGAAGTCAGCATAAAGCTGAAACGCATAGAGAAGAATCGTAAAGGTAAGCGTTGTACCGTTGTAGCTGCCGTAGCTTGCCGTTACCGTGTTGATAGCCTCAACGGCTCTGTCGGCAAATATCATTTTCTTTACAAGGCCCCAAAGGATAAGCTCAATACCGTGCTTGAAGCGTGTAAAATCAAAGCTGTGCGGCTCATAAAGCTGCTTTGCAAGCTGGTCGTAAATGCTTATCGGACCTTGGATAATCTGCGGAAAGAACGATACAAACAGAGCAAATTTCAGCGGATTGCGCTCGGCGGGCGTTTTTTCACGGTAAACGTCAACTATGTAGCCCATCGACTGGAAGGTGTAAAATGAAATGCCGAGCGGTAAAAACAGGCTGAGGGTCGGAGCTGAAAAGCCGATTCCGAATGAACCCATAACATCGTTAAGACTGCCTGCAAAGAAGTTGTAATACTTTAAGAAAGCAAGTATTCCGAAGTTCAAAACAAGGCAGAGAGCCATTACAAGGCGTTTTCTCGTTTTGATTTTATCCTTGTATTTTTTCTTCTGCTCACGGCTCCAGTCGGCTTTATTCTGCTTGATTACCGCCTTTGAGCTTGTGCTGATCTTTTCAATCCACAAAGCGATAAGGTATGTACTGATTGTTGTAAACAGTATAAAAGCTACATATTTATACCCTGCAAAAAGATAAAATACATAGCTTGCTGCAAGCAGCACAACCCACTTCTGCTTTTTAAGCGGAAAGAGAAAGTACACAAGCATTGTTGCTAAAACAAAAAATAAAAAATTAATTGATGTGTAACTCAAAATATCTTCCTCAAATTCAGATTGGTGTGTTGAATATATCGGTATGAATTATGTGGCGAAGCACTGAAAGTCCCTCTTTTTCGGAATAAAGCGAGATAAGCGGCATTTCACGGCTCAGGAATACAGCCATTCCCTCCATTGCGGAGTATGCGCCGGTACGGCAGAAAACAAGAGTATCGCCGATTTCAAGCGAATCAAACAGAACATCTCTTGCCAGAATATCCGCAGTGGTGCAAAGGCTGCCGCACAGAGTCCATTTTTCCTGATGAGAAGCGTATGCTTCTGCGTTTTTTATGTGCAGGATTTTCGGAATCTGCATTCCTTGAATCTGTCCGTCATACTTAAGCTGGTTAAGTCCGCCGTCACAGATTGCGTAGTTTATGCCGCAGTTTGTTTTTACGTCCATCACCCTAGTAAGATAATATCCACAGGAGGCGGCAAAGAATCTGCCCATTTCAACGGTAAGCTCAAAGCGCTGTGAAATCTCCCTCACCTTTGCAGATACAGCCTCAAGGCGCTCCTGCTCAAGCTCGTCGGCGTTGTCCTTGAAGTAATCAACAGCAAGACCCGTGCCGTATTCAATGCGCTTTGTATCAAAGCCTGTTTCAGCCTTAAGCCTGTCGGCAAAATCGGCGATATAGTCAAGCTCCTTTTCAATCACGGCAGGCTTTCTCTTTTGCGTGCCTGTAAAGTAATGAAGTCCGACAAATTCAATGCCCTTGTATTCATCTGCTCGGCTGATAAGGTCTATAACGTCCTGCTCGTCCATTCCGAACTGACTGCCGCCTGTAACACGGACAAGCACAGGCACGGTTATGCCCCTTTTAACTGCGCTGTTATTAATCAGCTCAGCGTGCAAAAAGCTCTCGGCTGTAAAGGTTCCTGCGCCGTACTCCATAGCGCGCTCGACATCCTCCGCTGTTTTGTTCACGCCCGAAAAGATGATTTTTGAAGGGTCTGCTCCCGTCTTCTGGCAGATAGTAAGCTCACCGGGACTGCACACCTCGATTTTGTCAAAGGTATCGGGCAGACAGCCGAGCAGAAACGGATTTGCCTTGATAGAAAAGCAAAGTCCCGTCTTTTCGCCGAAGCTCTCCCTTACAAGCTGCGCGCGCCTTGCAAATTCATCTGTATCAAAAATATAGGACGGAGTTTTAACCTCGTCAAGAAGCTGTCTTATAGTCTTTTCTTCCATAAACGCCTCTTATTCGTCCTGAAGCTGCTCGATAAGAGCCATCATAGCCTTAACAGAGTTGAAGTTGTCGGGTACAAGGTTATTCGGCTTGATTTCAATGTCGAATGCCTCGTTAAGCTCGGCTACAAGAGCGACAATGTCAAAGGAGTCAAGCACGCCGTCCGTGATAAGAGCAGTTTCGTTTTCAAAGTCTACGTCGGGTCTTAATTCGCCCAGTATTTCCATTAATTCTTCCATTTTAATTACCTCTTTCTATGTTTTTTATTTTATGGTTATCCCTTTTAGTAAGCTAAATGATAATTTATTGCTGAATACGGAAACGAGATAAGGCTTCCCCCTCGGGGGAAGCTGTCGCCCTCGGGCGACTGATGAGGGGATGCTCGAACCGATGAACGCTTTGGATAGACTCAGCTGAGCGACCGCCACCTCATCCGGCTATCGTCACCTTCCCCTCCAAGGGAAGGCTTATGCCTGACCCAAGCTCATAACTCTAAACTCAAAACTCTAAACTCTTATTTAAAATAAGCCTCCAAAGCCTTCATATCAGTTTTGCCGTTCGGCAGGGTCGGCAATTCCTGAAGATTCACAAGCTTTCTTGGCACCATAAATGCAGGCAGGATTTTTCTGAAATGCAGAACAATATCCTTGGACGACGCGCTGCCCGTATAGAAAAGGTACAAAAGCTCCTTCTCCTTATAATACAGTGCGCAGCAGTCAAGAAGATTGTCAACCTGCTTTGCGACGGACTCAATCTCGCCCAGCTCAATTCTGTGACCCATATGCTTTATCTGTCTGTCTTTTCTGCCGTGAAACTCAAGAAGTCCGTCCTCGTTTATGCTACCGAGGTCGCCTGTTTTATAGATAAGCTCACGGTAGTTTTTATTAAGCGGATTCTGCACAAAGGACTCATTCGTTTTTTCGGGATTGCCGTAATAGCCTAAGGCGAGTATCGGGCCGCTGACGCAAATCTCGCCCGTTTTACCCTTTTCGGTAGCCGTTCCGTCCTTGTTGAGAAGCGTTACCGTATAGTTCTTATACGGCTTGCCGATCGGGAGAACAGTATCGTCATCTACCTCTTTATCGACAACGTAATATGTGCAGGAGGCAGTTGCCTCTGTTGGCCCGTACTGATTGACGTACATAACCTCAGGTAAAGCCTGCTGCCATATTTTAAGATATCTGCCGGGCATTACCGAGCCTGAAAAGCATACCTTTTTAAGGTACTGCGGCTTTATCAGATCAAATGCGCCGAGCTTTGCCGGCAGCTCAACCCCTGCAACGCTCCAGCACAGAGCAGTTACCTTGTTTTTGTTGAGCGTTTCAAAAAGCTGTGTCGGCATTGAAAACTCGTTTTTCGGAATAATCACCGTAGACGCGCCTGTTTTCAGCGGCAGATAAATATCCCGCACGGCGGCTATATAATCCAGCGGCGACTGACTGCCGAAAACGTCCGTATCGTCAACCTTAAGCACCTCGCCGACTGCGTCAATATAGCACATAAGCGAGTGGTGCGAGGTTATAACACCCTTTGGCACTCCGGTTGAGCCTGATGTAAAAATCACATAGAGCGGAGAATTTTCATTAAGATTATAAAGAGCCTTTTCAAGCAGAAGCTCATCGCACGGAGTATTGATAATATCCTCCATAACAATTATCGTTCCGTCAAAATCAAGCTCCCTTGCAGTATCAAGGTGTTCCCTGTCAACGAGCATAAAGCCTGCCTTTATAACCGAAAGAATCTGATTCAACCTCGGCTTTGGCATTGTTGCGTCCATAGGTGCATAAAAGCAGCCTGCTCTTACGATTCCCAGAAAGCAGGCAGGAGTAAGGATATGCCTGCCTGTCATAACTGCAACAGGACTTCCTGGTGTCACAACTGAGGCAAGATATGTGCCGACAGATTTTGTTACTTCGTTAAGCTCTGAAAAGGTAATGCTTTTTTCGGAATCGGTAAAAGCGACCTTATCGGAATACTTTTCGGCTGTTAAATTAAGCCAGTCCAACACTGATGTGTTCATAATGCACCTCTTTGTTATTACAGAGCATTAGCTATTTTATCTGATTTTTCTGACCCTGTTTGTCGTATTTCAGATATATTTTAATGTAAAAATTTATTTAAGGCAATTTTATCCCTTATTGTAATATATTATAATTTTTTGTCGGTTTAGTCAAGTCATTTTGCAATAAAGAGCCTGCTTCATTTGTACTAATTTGTTCTATTACCATTAGTACAAATAGTATATTCCGTTTTGTTTGGTTTGTCAATATTCTTTTGAAAAAAGAATATATCAAAAAGGCCTTGGGGTTCATTTCAAAACTCCAAAGCCTTTTCTTATTGCCTATATTATTGTTTTATTTCTTCATTTTCTTTCGCCTCTTATAGACGCTGACGCCGAGCAGAACTGCTCCGCTTAAAAGCAAAGCCGCAAGAGGAATCATGACGCTCCTTTCATCTCCTGTTTTCGGTGTGTCCGGTGCTTTTCCGTCTGACGTTTTGCAGATAACGGTTATTGTATCGTCATTTTTCGGGTTGCTTGGGTTAGTTGGGATAGTCGGGTTAGTCGGAACGGTTGGTGTGGTCGGCTCGGTCGGCTCGGTCGGGTCGGTCGGGTCGGTCGGCTCGGTCGGGTCGGTTTGCTTGGTGTTTACAAAGCTTACCTCGCTCAGCTTACAGCGTTCCACTGTAATTTCAGCCGAGGTCGCTTCGCTGTCGCCGTTTATATTATCCACAACATACTTATCGTTCGGTATCTCTTCTACGGTGTATTTTGTGCCGTCAGTCATACCCTTGATATAAATTGTTTCGTCTGCTTTCAGCGATACCGTATCCTTGCCGTTTTCAAAGCTCACAACAACCTCGTCTGTTGAACCGTCAGCGTGCTTAAGCATAGCGTCATAGTCTTTTGAGTCATTGCCGTCTGTTTTGTTTGTAATTATAAATTCAAAGGACACAGAACGTGAGTCCTCTGTTGCGACATCGACTGCTTTACTCAGCTTTATTCCTGTTGCAGGCTTAAGCGTAAGCTTACCGTTGTTGCCGAGGTCTGTGCCAACGCTGAAATTGCCGCCCTTTTCGTCAGGATATCGGCTGTTTGCATAAGCAAGGGTTTGAGTTTTATTTTCGGACTTGCTGACATTATCCTTATCAAAATAAATCAGGGCATTTTCGGCAGAAACACTCCAGGTGCCGTCATCATTCTGCTTTGCCGATTCAACAGCCGCTTGTGATAGCCTCCTGTAAGCTGTTCCTGTCTGCGGAATACCGTTCTGAATGCTGAAAACAGTATTTGCGCAATAATAGACCCAAGACTTATCTATATCGCCCTTGAACACAGTGCCTTTATCATCGGAATAAAGCAGTGACGCTTCACGGCAGTAGTATTTTTCATTCTGCTTTGAGGGCGTAATTGTCCTTAAGTCCGACACCGTAAACAAGGCGGATTGGATTCTCTGCGCCCGTAACGGTCAGTTTGGAACACTCTTTTTTCTTATCAAGAGTAACATTGTAGCTCACAGTCGGTATGAGTGCGGCAGGGATTGCAAATTTAACCGTCTGCTCACCCGTTGCAATATTTTCAGTCACACGCGCATCGGCATACATCATATCAGATGAAGCAACACTGTCTTTTTCATCAACAGCGCCGAGATACATATATGATTTAACAATATACTCGGGTCTTGTTTCATCATTAAGGTTCGGGTCTGACGGGTCGGGCATTGTCGTTATGCCGTCATACCAGAAGCCGAGATATTCGCCCTTTGCATTCGCATACCAACCGATATAACTGCTGAACTGACTGTCGCTTGTATAGCTGATTTGTCCGTGCTCACAGGCAAGGCGGATTAATTCCTTTGCCGTATCCGCATTATCAATTCCGAGCCGCGACTTAACAGTGTTTAATAATTTTTCTTCCGCTTCTCCCCCTTTGTCGGCTAAATTCTTTGCAAGCTCTGCGCCCGAATAAAGGGTATTACCAAGAAGAATGCCCTTAACATCGGTGACCTGCATATATTCGCCTATTCTGTCCGTAAACGAGATATAGCCCGAATTATTTACCGTGTCCGTTACAAAATACCGTGACTGAAGCTGTATTGTTACGACTATATCAGCAAAAGCCTTTTTAAGCTTTTGCGCCGCATCGGAGGATTTGCTGTCAACCTCAAAAAATCCGTCAACATAGACCTGCTCAAGGCTTTGCGGAATTTTCGTTACAGCAAGCTCAGGCTTATCTTTCGAAGCTTTCTTAACAACAACCTTTCCTCCGACATCTGCACTGTTGTATTTTGTCCAGAAATCGTTAATTCCCTTTGATGACTTCGCAGGATTGAGAACGCTTGTGGCAATGCTGTTATCGCCAACGCCGAGTCCGAGCGTGTAAAACAGGCAATCACTGCCGTATTTTTCCTCAATCTGCTGTTTCGCATATGCTCCGCTCAGCTGACTGACAAACCCTAAAGCCGAGCTTGTGCTTGTGATGCTGCCGTTGTTTTCCGGGTTATCGTTCATCGAACCCGACACATCAAGAATCATCATAGTGTCAATCGGAACATTTGAATAACCGGAAACAGCTGAATTTGACGCTATCGCAGACATAGCCACGAGAAAGTCATCTCTGTCCTTCATTTCTATTCCTGCACTGCCGAATGCCGAGGAATCTGTAAGAACCGATTTATCTGTCCACACTGCTCCTGCATTTTCGGTTGACATTACATCAGCGCCGAAATACCCTTTCCAATCATCCATAGTTATGGGGTCGGAAATACGGGAGGATGCGGAATCCTCTGCCGCTGCGTTATTTACAGATAACACACAGCAGGACATAATCACCGTAAAACAAATCAGGATACTTAAAACTCGTTTGCTTTTTCTTAATCGTGCATTCAAAATGCTATAACCCTCTTTCAGACTTTCATTTTCTTGTTTTGAACCAGTAATTTTATATGACACTAATCACCTCTTATACTAATTCCTGATAGAAAGCAGATTTATATTTGCGAGGATATTTTTCGCAAGACAAGGCTGACGCCTTGCAAGGACGACAACGCAGTATTGCGGAAATCAGACCGCAAAGATTATCTGCTTTTATCAGGTGTTAGTATTACGCAAGTGTTGACTGAAACAAAGCACAGATGTCCAAGGAGCATTTTGTCGTTTCTGCCGTAAATTCAATCAATAGGTTTTATACCTTAACAGTATTTGTATTATTGTGCTTTTGAGGACAAACGACAAAGCATCTCGGGCTATGCACTTTTATTCAACCAGTGCTTACGTTAATTCAGCGAATAGACATCGCACGAATTTTGAAAAACAATAATTGTAAAAACACAACTTTTTAGTATATTTACAATACTGGAAAAACTGGAAAAATATTCATCGTATATAAAATTAAATCACAGATTGCGATAACAGTGCGCGGCTTGAGCAACACCAACAGCAGACCTTCACCGCCGATTCACCTCAGATTTGGACAAAATAAAAGCACCGATTATTTCTAACCGATGCTTGTGATATATTATTATGTCTACTATGTAAGCATAGCCTCCTGTTCCAGTTTTATTTTATGCCTTATCATATAATCAAGACAATCCCGACAGTCTTCAAGCAAAGCTTCTTCAGATAATCTCAATAGTTTCTCTCCATATTCATTGCTGAAAGCTTGAGTGTAGTTTTCATAACACTCTAATTCTCTACTGTTCATTCTATACGGGATTATTGACGGGCGAATTTCTTTTCTCAAGCGCAAAAGCATACTAAAGCCGCCGAAATCAATATCGCCCCAATGATACCATTCACAATTTTCAGGCATCGCTTTTGACAGTAACTCAAACAATTTTTTCTTTGCCGGACTGTACTGACCACCGTGAAAAACAACAATTTCATCAGGCGTTTTCATACCTTCAAGATATGAAAAATAGTTTGCTCTGTTTTCTATCGTAATTATTTTTGAAACCGCCCTGTCTACTGACCACTTTACTTCATCTAAATCGCCCGGATAAATACAGAACCCGTTTTTCAGTACGCTCATATCATTTGAAGCAACAATTATTTTTCCGCACATTTCAAGCTGTTCCGGATATTTATTAATTCCGACGAATTTCAAAAGCTCATTATCGTTTAAATCGGAACTAACATATCTTCTTAAAATTGAAAGTAAAACAGACTTAACATTGTTTTCAAAATATTTTGAATCACCAAAGCATTTTTCGGAAAACACCCTTTCTTTCAGCGCAGAATAATTATTGCCGTCAATGAATGCGAGAAGCTTATAAAGCTCTTCTCTTTGGTATTTGTTCTCAGACAACAGGCCTCCGAATTTCATATGGGATTTTAAAAATGCCGAAGCATCGCTGTAAAACTGTATAATCCAATCTGTGTTTACTCTTTTAATCTCGTCAGACAGTTCCTTAACCACAGACGAAATCACATCTTTTTTTGGTTTTCTGTTCAGAAACTTATATACCTCATCTGTTTTCTCAAAATTCAGCCAGGCTCTTGAAAGTATGTGATTATCCTGCCCCTTCATCCATTCGTAAAATATAAATATTTCATCTGCAAGATTACATACAGCTTCATTGATTGCTGTTTTTACATTAAAGTCCTCAATATCATACTCGGGAAAGTCAGACTTGTTTTTACCGTAAAAATTCAGAATAATCCTGTTTTTCGGCATTTCTCCGTTTACGTACGCAGAGGTTCGCTCATACTTATCAATCATTCTGCTTAATATAAGATGCTCCCATTTATCGTTCACCGCTCAGTTCTCCTACTCTCTCCTTGTCAAAATAAGTCACGCGTGAATTTGTTCCTTTCCTGAGCACCAGCAGAACTCTGTCAACAAGCGGTGCAATATCGCCTGCTTTCTCCGTAGGAGTTGATAGAATAACCTGAAAATTAAGCTTTCTGAGAAGATCGATACTTTTTTCAATTCTCTCACCGTCCATTTTTGAGAATGCTTCGTCAAATATAATTATTCTGGCAGTGTTCGCCTTGTTATCTCTTCCAATTCTGTAAAGCTGCGCAAACGAAGCCAACACAGCAATGTAGAATGGTGTTTGTGTTTCGCCGCCTGACTTTTTACCAATGGTTTTTGACAGCCGCTGTACCTCTCCTGCCTGATTTGTAACCTCAATATCAAATGTAAGATAGGTTCTGTAATCAGTAAAGGTTCTGATACGGTTTTCATAATCGCTTTGCTCAAGCGAGGTGTTGCCTTCTCCTGTAATAATTGAAAATAAGTCCTCAATCTCGCTTTTATACTTTGTGTTATAATAATTAGTCATTAAATTATATCCGCTCATCAGCATATCATCGGTTATCATTTTATAATATCTTTCATACTGCTTATTCGGTTCAACCCTGAAGCTATATGAATCCTCACCGAATGAGGCTGATGAAATTGCTCTGTTCAATTCCTGAATTTCACGCTTCACCGAGCGAATATTCTCACCCAGTTTGCTGAGGAAATCCTCCTGAAATTCCTCCATAGCTTTTTTCTTTGTATCTTCGATACGCACAAGATAATTCGGGAGTTCATTTTCGTTTATTTCTTTTAATGCATTATCAAATTCAGCATTATCTGCGGAATTTACATCATAGCCCATTTTAAAATCATGGTTATATCGGGAACGCAGCTCGGAAAGCAGTTTGTCGAACCTTTCAATAGCATTTTTTGCTTTACTTAGCTCTCTCGGAAAAGCTTCATTAATATTTTCAGCGGTATTCCTTTTTGAAAGCTCCTGCATATAGCGCAGTTTTCCTGTTTCTTCAATCCAAACTGAGTCAAAATTGCCTTCCAGCACATTCTGCTTCTCTTTTAACAAAAGGCTTGTCTGCGGTATTTTTTCTTCACATAAGCTGCGCAGCTGCTCTTCTGTTTTTCCGCTTTCCGATTGAAGCTTTTCCTTTTTCCTGCCCGATTCGTCAAGCTGAAGCTTTTTCTCCTCAATCTTTTCTGCGAGAACAATTAAATTTCTCGTATCAATAGACGCTTTTTCATCAGCAAGTTCAGACATTCTGATTTTTAAATTCTCTGAATTACTCAGGTTTTCGGCAGCTTCGACGAAATTCTCTATATCCGATTTACTGTAATTCTCCAAGGCTGTGCAGTCCTCAATCCCAATCCGTAGGGTTGAATAAACGCTTGTAAGCTCTCTCGCACTGTGAATTTCTTTCTTAATTTCCGCAAGACGGATTCTGATTGCATTCTGTCCTATTGCAGGATTTTTCCAGAGCTTCGGATTCAACGCTCTCACAACAAAATTCTTATACAGCAAGCCGTCATCGGTTATGGCTGTGGGAAAACTTCTTATTCCATCAGCGTTATCGCATTTTATAACTCTCCCGAGAATATAGTCAAGATAAATTCTTACATACGGATTTTCGGTTTCAATTTCCGCTGCAAGGCTGTTTCTCTCCGTTATGTATTTTTTATTCCTGATTTTCTCAACATCTACAATACCTGTGTCATAAATCGCCTGATCTTTTTTGATGCGGTCAAAAACTCTGATAGCTGTTTTGATATGCTGCGGAGGTACTATAATATAGAATTTCTGCTTGTTTAAGTAACCCTCAATAGCGTTTCTCCATCTTGGATTCTTTATCTCCGAAGCTTCAGCCACTATAACAACATCGGCATTTTCTCCGCTCTTGGCTTTTATTGCGGCTATAACCGCCTGCTTCAAATCAAGAGCATTCTGCGGAAATTTATATATACCCTTTTCAAGGTTTTCCTCCTCCACTTTAAGCTCTCTGATTTTTTCTCCTAATTTATCAAATTCCTCCTTAAGCCTTGAATACAAAACATTTGCGTCAGATTTAATGTCCTCTGTAAGTTTTATTATCTCTTCAAATTTGCTTTTTGAATATTCCAATATCTGATCGGGAGTAATATCGTCAAGCCCGTCAAACAGCTCTGAATAATTTGCAGAAATCTGCTCCAGTGCTGTCTTTTTCCTCTCAAGCTCCGCTGCCGTTCTCTCAAGATTTTTATAATTTCTGATATTTTCCTGCATCAGGCTTATATCTACATTCTTTTCATTATCACAGACAAATTCGGTTATGAATTTTTGTATGTTATTATCGGGATTAAACGCAACCGCTTTCTTTAATAAATCACCGAATTTTGAGCGCAAGCCTCCAAGCAAAGCATAAATATCCTCCCGATAATGCTTTCCTGATTCATAAAATGTTACATCCTTATAATTCTTTTCTTTCAAGAACGCCCTGAGCTTCGGGATATCAAAAGGCACATTATTCTCCATAAATCGGTTGTCGGGCATACTTCCCCTGTATTTGAAGAACCTTTTTTCAACATCATTTACAGAATGGACGTCAAAACATATTCCAAAGGAAAAATATCTTTCCTTCTCATTGTCATAGAACTCAACTACTATGTAGCTTACGAACCTGTCATTTCTCAGGTATTTAAATCCGTCTTTGTCATCATCACGGATTTCTCCGCACAGATAGCTGATAAGTGTTCTTGAGCTTTTTCCGCTTGCACTTTTATTAAAATAGTTTCCTCCCGTTTCACCGAGAAGAACAAGCTGAAGTGCGTCAATAATTGTCGACTTGCCCGATGCATTTACGCCCGTCATAAAGTTAAGCTGTTCAAATTCAATTAACTCATTGGTAAAATAGTGCCAGTTAATCAGCAAAAGCTTCTTCAGTATTTTCATCTTCGGTTTCCTCCGTATTCTGCTCGGTCAGCTTCATTTCTTCTATTTGCTCAATCATTGAGTTAATGCTTTGGTTGCTGATAACATAAAGTATAGACGGCAAAATTAAGATATTATTACCATCGCCTGACCATTGTGTCGACTCCATTTTTTGAATAATATTAAAATGAGCAAGTGTACGCTGAGCCTCTATTCTCTCACCCTGAGTTGACTTACCGCCTTTAAGCAGTCCGAGTATTTTCATCTTTTCCACCACTGCAGCAGTATCTGTCTTTACAATATGATAGCTGTTCTCATCCTCTCGGTTCTCCTCATAAATAAGCCTGCAAACATACAGAAACAAGGTTGTAAATCTGTTAAGTCTGAATCTGTTGTTATCAAATTCACTTATCAAAGACGCAATTCCGTAACCATCATCTTTTTCAAGCTTCCAGCCTGTTACTTCAAAGTATTCCTGTAACACAGAAAACAAACGGACAAGCGTACTGTAATCAGCATTCGGCAGCGTCATTTCCTTTACTGCGTCATATGTAAACCTTACCAAATATGTATGAGATAAAAGATAATTTGCAATTCTCCTGAATTCTCCCTTTTCGTATGAAGTAAGCTTTTCGTATTCTTCATTCCACATTAGCTTTTACCTCCCTTAAACAAAACAAACTGCGGAATACGATATCCGTTTTTTCTTATGTAATCATTTCCGAGATTAATAGAATAGCCGTGTCTTCCGTTTATACAGTTTACAACAGCCAGCAAGGTCAGCACATAATCCGTATCATTATTTATTTCAATGTCCCGACTTTCTATCTGCACAGCTCCGTCTTTAAACAAAGAGTCCAAATACGCCTTTACTCTGTTTTCCGAAAAACCGTTGCGTATTCTGCTGATAACCTCACCGATAAGCTCGTCCTGAATATCATCGTGAAGCTCAACCGCCTGCGGAGGCTGATTTGACCTTTTGCTTTTTATATTTTTATGATAGAATGAACCGCTGTCTATATATTCCTGACGGTTAATACACGTATTTTCCTCAAAGATTTCAGCAATGCTTTCCTTACCTTTCTCGTCAGCAGAAGCATATGCCTTGAGCAAGACAGCAAGCTTTCCTTTAATTGAACGGTCAGCCGACATAACATAGCGAATCTTGTCTATTGATTGCTTTGTATAATTGCAATGCTTTGAATCAATTTCCTGCATAAGCAAAGCCACAGAATTATATAAATCTATAATTTTATCGATAGTTCTCAATATATCGTCTTTAGCTTCTTCACTTTCGTAATTTTTAATTGTTAAAGCCTTCCTGCTCATCTCGTTGAGCAGTTTATCATCGTACCGCAAATCCATAAGAATACTTTTTATCGGACCCGAATAGCGAAAAACTGAGTCCATTGTCTTGACAGGATGATAAATTCTGTCAGCTAAATTCTTGTACTCTTCAAAATGATTTTTCAAAAGAAAATTAACATCATTATTATCCCTGATACTTTTCAGATATCCTCTTATTCCGTGATAAAGCGACCTCAGCTCGTAATCCAGCTTTTCGGTGTTTTTCTCGGCAATAATAAGAGCTTCATACATTCTGTCGCGGTTTTCGGTCACAGCCTGATTCAGCGCCGAATATGTTGAAAATACAAGAGAATTATACTCAAGCGTACCTTCATCGGTTATTTCCTTGAGCATACGCATAATTCTGATGGAATAGGTGTTCGGGGTTACAATTTCAGTAAATGAGCCGTCAAGAAATTCCCTTTCTATCCAGCCTGTCTTTTCAAATCTTTTTTCAATCAAGCGTGCCTTGCCTCTTGAAGTATCAGGACTGTCAACACTGATATCATCGCCCTCTTCGACATTATAAACCCTGTCCTCAAGCAAAGCGGTAAGCTCATTGAGGTAATCCTTAAGCTTTATGTTAATATCATCATTAAACATTTCATAGAGCTTCATCAGTGCGTCAACATAAATTTCTCTGTTGCTTGATACCAGAACAGAGAAAAAATCCGCAGGTATTATTTCAAATAGCTTCACACGCATCTACACCCTTCACTATATTTGTGCAACTTATCGGAATATAGGTACATCTTTACCAATCTTATATGATATATCACATTAGCAGTATATCACCGGATATTTTCTTTTTCAACATATTCGTTCTAATAATCCTGAAACACTTATAATTATTGCTTTGATTTATCTCATACAAGCTTTTACAAACCTTAACGGTATATCATCAGATTTTTAAATTTCATTTTTCATATTTTTTGAAATTGGGTTGATAAGCACAGAGGCATTATCTGCCCCTGCGCTTATCCTTCTTTTTCTGCTGCTTCAGTTCAAACAAACGCTGACTTTCAGCTTGCTTTTGCTCGCGGCTTTTCTTTTTGCGTTCTGTCTTGAACTGTTCATGCTGCAGCTTTAACGCCTGCTGAGATTTTGTTCCGATGCCTGTATCGGTCATCATCTTTTTTATCTCTCTCTGCATTCTTTTTGGATTTTTATGCTTCTCCGCCACAGCAATTTCAACAGCCGGACTAAACTGCAAATCGTAATAGTGCTTTAAAATAAACTCATAAACTTCACAGTCCTTTGGTTCAGCACCAAAAGTAACCTTCGCCACTGACAGTCTGCCGTTCTCAATTTTCTCAAAGACGCCAACCCAGAACGGTTCTTCAAAAAGCACCTTCAATTTGCCTGTTGTTTCGCCCATAAATATCCCTCCTGTATTTTTATGAGCAAAGAACGGACAACCCGGAGGGGCAGGTTACTTACCCCATCATTGAGATGGGGCGGCCGGGCTACCAACCGGCTCTGCACATTATAAAGTGCGTTGCGTTTTTATCCTTGCTGTTTATATAAAGTGACACGCACTTTATAGCAATTTAATAAGCTTGTAAACGGTTTCCATAAGGAAACAAAGTCCGACAAACGCGGTGTTTATCGGACTTCTTTATCCTCTCTTAAATTAGCCGCTTGCGGCTTTGAAATCAAAAAATACCCGTAACGAGTTCTTCTTAATTCAAAGAGCCGCAAAGCGGCGACAACCTTAACATTTGCCATCAGCAAATATTTCATAGCGAAGCTATTTCATATCGCAAAGCGATATTTCACAAATCCCGACAGGGATTTATTTCATTGCGGCTACGCCGCATTGTCCTACCTCTCTTCTCTGAAGTATGAAAGGCCAAGAGATTGCGGACCTTGATTTTCCTTTTTGTTTCTTGCGCTTACAATAATAAGCACGATAATAGTAACAACATACGGCAGCATTTTAAACAGCTCCTGAGTTCTCAGGGCAAGACCCGGGATAAACAGGTATATAATATAAAGTCCGCCGAACAGAATCGAGCCTAAAATACCGAACTTAGGCTTCCAGATTACAAAGATTACAAGAGCAATGGCAAGCCAGCCTCTGTCGCCGAATCCGTCGTTTGACCATACTCCGTTGGCGTAATCCATTACATAGTAAAGACCGCCCAGGCCTGCAATCACGCTTCCGATACAGGTTGCAAGATACTTTGTTTTCGTAACGCTGATACCTGCGGCATCGGCAGTAGCAGGATTTTCTCCTACTGCTCTCAGGTGCAAGCCGCCTCGGGTTCTGTTCAGAAAGAACGAGCAGCCGAGTGCAATAATAATGGCGGCATAAGCTAAAAAGCCGTAGGACAGAAATATCTTGCCGAACCAGCCTGTTGAATCTGCAAAGGGCAGGGTTGTCCTGAAAAAGTTGCTTGTTGTTGTCAGGGAGATTGATGGAATATCCGTGTCAACAAGCTTGATAAGCGAGCCGCCGAAGAAGTTGCCGAAGCCAACGCCAAAGGTTGTAATCGCAAGACCGGTTACGTTCTGGTTTGCTCTCAGCGTAACAGTCAGGAAGCAGTATATCAAGCCCATAATAAGCGAGCCTAAAATGCTGCAAAGCAAAGGGATTGAAATAGCCAGAAAGGGATTTGCATCTTCGGGAGCAGCAAGAGAGCCTTCGTAAAAGAAAGCGCCGATAACTCCGCTTATGCCTCCTACATACATAATGCCGGGAATACCAAGGTTAAGATTGCCCGATTTTTCCGTGAGAATCTCACCGGTTGAACCGAATAACAGAGGAATGCCCTGCATTACTGCTCTTTGTATAAGGGTTGCCAGCATATTACTTTACCTCCTTGTGTGAACTGCGAAAATGAAGCTTGTAATTGATAAAGAACTCACAGCCGATAATAAAGAAAATAATAATGCCGGTAATTATATCGGAGAAGGATTCGTTCAAGCCGAATACTGTTGAGATTTCTCCTGCGCCGGCTTGCAGGAAAGTAATCAGGAAAGCAGTCAGAATCATAATAATCGGATTGAATTTCGCAAGCCACGATACCATAATAGCAGTAAAGCCTCTGCCTCCTGCCGTTGTGGTTGTGATTGTGTGGTTTGTACCTCCGACAAGGAGCAAGCCTGCAATACCGCAGATAGCACCCGACAAAATCATTGTTCTCATAATTACTTTCTTAACATTCAGTCCGATGTATCTCGCCGTGTTTTCACTTTCGCCGACAACAGTAAGCTCATAGCCGTGCTTACTGTATTTAAGGTAAATATACATAAATACGGCTAAAGCCAATACCACGATTATATTAAGCAGATAATCAAATTTGCCGATAGTCGGCAGCCAGCCTGCGTGGGTGGATTGATTGATAATGCCGATATTGCTTGAGCCCTTTGGATTTTCCCAAAGCTTTTCAAAGTATGAAACAAGCTGAATGGCAACATAGTTCATCATAAGAGTAAACAATGTTTCGTTTGTATTGAATTTCGCCTTAAAGAATGCCGGAATAAGTGCCCAGATAGCGGCAGCGGCCATACTTGCGGCAATCATTACAAGAATCAGAAGAGCATTCGGCATTTTATTGCCAAGAGTAATCATACAAGCGGCTGTTGCAAGACCGCCGATAAGCACCTGTCCCTCTGCGCCGATATTCCAGAATCTCATCTTAAAGGCAGGAGTAACAGCTAAGGCAACGCACAAAAGCATAGCCAGACTCTGAAGCAGACTCCAGATACGTCTGCTTGTTCCGAACGCTCCCTTAAACATTGTTGCGTAAACCTGAATCGGGTTTTCGCCCGTTAAAAGCATTGTAATAACGCCTGCAACAATCAGTGCAGCAAGAATCGCCATACCTCGTATTGCCCAGGATTTATATACGGGAAGCGAATCTCTCTTAGCTATATGAAAGAGAGGCTCGTGAGTTTTAGTTTTATTCATTGCTTTCCTCCCTTTCTACGCTTTTTGTCATAAGCAGACCAATTTCTTCCTTTGTTGCGGTTCTGCCGTCAACAATACCGGTAATTCTGCCTGAGTTCATAACCATAATTCTGTCGCAAAGCTCAAGCAGTACATCTATATCCTCTCCGACAAAGATAATAGCCGCTCCGTTTTTCTTTTGCTCCGAAAGGAGATTGTAGATAGTATATGATGAGTTAATATCAAGTCCTCTTACCGGATAGGCAACCATCAGCACCTTAGGCGCAGAGGAAATCTCTCTGCCGACAAGCACCTTCTGAACGTTACCGCCGGATAAACGCCTTACAGGCGTAGTTGCGCCGGGAGTAACAACCTCAAGGTTTTCAATAATTTCGTTTGCAAGTGATCTCGGCTGCTTTCTGTTAAGAAAATAACCTCTGCTGGATTTGTAGGAGCGCAGCATCATATTGTCGATGATGTCCATATCTCCCACAAGACCCATACCGAGCCTGTCCTCAGGCACAAAGGAAAGAGCAACGCCGAGCTTTCTGATTTCCTTCGGGGTTTTTCCGACAAGCTGCTGAGGTCCTAAATCATCGGGCTTATACAGAATACTTGACTTCTTTGTGGTAACCTGAAGTCCTGCAATAGACTCCAGAAGCTCCTTCTGACCGCAGCCCGAAATTCCGGCAACGCCGAGAATCTCTCCGCCGTATGCGTTGAAATGAATATTATCAAGAGCTACGGTACCGTCGCCTTTTATAACGGTAAGGTTATCCACAACAAGCCTTTCAATCGGGGCTTTCGGCTCCTCCCTTGTGATGTTAAGCTCGACCTTCTCGCCCATCATCATTTCGGTAAGTGACTGCTCCGTTGCGTCCTTTGTATCGACAGTGCCGACATACATACCCTTTCTCAATATGGTAACTCTGTCGGAAATTTCAAGCACCTCGTGGAGCTTATGAGTGATTATAATAATCGACTTTCCGTCCTGCTTCATCTTGCGCAGTATGTTGAACAGCTTTTGTGTTTCCTGCGGTGTAAGCACGGCAGTAGGCTCGTCAAGAATGAGTATGTCTGCCCCTCTGTAAAGCACCTTAATTATCTCTACGGTCTGCTTTTCAGATACAGACATTTCATAAATCTTTTTGTTTAGGTCAATGTTAAAGCCGTACTTGTCTGTAATTTCCCGCACTTTCTTTTCAGCAGCCTTAATATTGAACTTTCCGTCTTTAATGCCGAGAACAATATTCTGTGTAGCGGTAAAGACATCAACAAGCTTAAAATGCTGGTGTATCATTCCGATTTTATATGCGAACGCATCCTTTGGCGAGCTGATAATGACATTCCTGCCGTCAACTAAAATCTCGCCTGAATCAGGGTAATAAATACCGGATACCATATTCATAAGTGTTGTCTTGCCCGAGCCGTTTTCTCCGAGTATAGAAAGAATCTCTCCCTTATACACCTTCAGGTCAACATCCTTGTTCGCAACAACACTGCCAAAGGTTTTGGTTATACCTTTTAATTCTAATGCCAAAGCTTCAGCCATAATGCCTCCTAAAAAACTATCCGTGGCCGTTATTAAACAGTCACGGAATAATCATTTTGTGTAGTGACCTGATACCCGAGCTTATTCGATAACAGAAATTCCGTCGATATCAATGTCAAAGTATGGAGCTGAACGGTATTTTGACTCCTCAAATACGCCGTCCTTGATAACCTCTGTGTCGCCCTTGAATTCAGGATCTGAATCAACATCAGCCATATATGAATCTAAGGTTGCGCCCTTAGCTGTGAAGTTAGCAGTATCAAACACCTTGATCTTGCCTGACTCTAAATCAGCCTTTGCAGCGTCAATAGCCTCCTGAGTACCCTTAGCAGCAGCCTTTTCGTTTACTTCTGTAAGCTGAACCGAGCCGGTAGCAACTGTGCCTGTCCAGTCTGCGTCAATAGCCTTGCCTTCCTTTACGCAGTTGATAGCATACTCGAAGTACGGTGCCCAGTTGATTTTTGAAGAAACGATAAAGGTATTCGGGCAAGCCTTAACGGTTGAGCCGTTGTAGGAAACATTCGGAACGCCGGCAGCCTCGCAAGCTGTCGGAGCGCCCATTGAGTCAGCGTGCTGGCTGATAAGAACACAACCATCGGCAATAAGCTTGTTTGCAGCCTCTTTTTCGAGGGTTTCGTCATACCATGAGCCTGTGAATTTTACTTCCATAGTAACAGTCGGGCAAACTGACTTTGCTCCGAGATAGAATGATGTGTAGCCTGATTTAACCTCAGCATACGGGTGAGCGCCGACATAACCCATCTTAGCTTCGTCCTTTGTGATTTTGCCTGCCTCAATCATTTCGTTGATTTTCATACCTGCTGCAATACCTGCAAGGTAACGGCCCTCATAGATAGAAGCAAAAGCGTTGTGGAAGTTAGCAAGCTTCTCTGTGTGAGCCTTTGTACCGGTAGCGTGCAGGAACTGAACATCAGGATTAGCCTTTGCAGCCTCAATCATAAAGTCCTCGTGGCCGAAGCTGTCTGCAAATATGATGTCGCAGCCCTGATCAACCAAATCGAGCGCAGCCTCTTTACAAGCGTCGCTTTCGTCAATGTTTGTCTTGTTGATCATTTCAACGCCCATCTTCTCGCAGGCTTCCTTGGCTGCTGTCAAGAAGTTGTTGTCGTATGTTGAGTTTTCATCGTGCAGATAGATGAAACCGAACTTGAGGCTGTCTTTAGCTCCGCTTGAGCTTGAGCCGGCAACTGAATTATTTTCAGAACCGCAGCCTGTGAATACAACAGCAAGTGATAGCACCATTAGTGCAGCCAGTGTAATTGATAGTAATTTTTTGAACATTTCTAAGTCCTCCTCAAAAATATGTCAAAGAGCTATGCTCTCCGATTACAGATTATCATCCGAAAACAATACCGTTTTCCTCGGCCATTTCCTTAATTATCGCTAACGATTCAACTCTGATTCCCGAATCACGAATTAATTTTCCGCCCTCCTGAAAAGCCTTTTCAATAACGATGCCCGCGCCCACCGTCTGTGCGCCTGCGTCATTAATAAGATTAATCAAGGCAGATAATGCACTGCCCTTTGCAAGGAAGTCGTCAATAATAAGAATACGGTCATCTTTATTGATAAACTGCTTCGATACATAAATATCGTAATCTTTTTTGTGAGTGAACGAATACACCTTTGAGGTATAAATATCAGCATAAATATTTATTGTCGGTGTTTTCTTCGCAAACACAACAGGGACATTAAAGTATTGCGCAGTTAAGCAGGCAACACCTATTCCCGAAGCTTCAATAGTGAGGATTTTTGTGATATTTTCATCTTTATAGAGCCTGTAAAACTCCTTGCCTAATTCAGCAATAAAAGCGGTGTCAATCTGATGGTTTAAAAAGCTGTCAACCTTTAATACATTGCCCTTACCGATATGCCCGTCCTTGAGTATTTTATCCTCTAAAAGCTTCATAATATCTGCATCCTCTGTATTGAAATAAAAATATAGAATTATTATACTACACCGTTCGACAATATTCAATTATTTTTCGTGTAGAAAATAAAGAAATTTCGCGTAAAATATTGAAATTTTTACCGCAGATTGAATAAAGAGAAAGCACATTCTCCTCCCCGAAATCTGTCATCACACCTTGCGCTCAAAGACATATTCCGTATCTGTGGAAATATCCTCGCGAAATGCATACCCAAGGCAGTCGAATGACTTTATTCCCTCAACCTCCTGCACTGAATTCTCAGCCATAAACCGCACCATCTCGCCTCTTGCCATTTTGGCATAGGTGCCTTTTGTCACAAGCTTGCCCTTTGATTCTTCGCAGAATGTGACTGTAAGAAAATGATCCGTCGGCTTAAGATACTTTTCTATGCATTTCGAGTATTCCTTTGACGCCAGATTAACTATCACGCCGCTTTCATCACGAACGCCTTTATACAGATCGCCGCCCCAGAAATCGTAGAGATTTTTGCACCCTGCAATCTGCGCTTTTGCCTGCATTTCCAGTCGGTACGGCGCAACGCCGTCCATAGGCTTCAAGCACCCGTAAAATGCCGACAGAATACGCAGATGCGCCTGAATGTATGCAAAATGCTTTACCTCAAATACAGACGGAGCCATATACTGATAGGCGATTCCCTCATAGGAAAGGATTGCAGGCGTAAGATTTGACCTCAGGTTCATACCTTGCAGACGGTCGAAATTCTCCTGTGCAATTTTGTCGTTACAGCCCCACAAGGCTTGAAGCTCCCTATACGGCTTACTGCGAAGCCATTCTAAAATGACCTCTGTTTTCGGCAGAAGCTCAGGCATACCCTCTGTCGGCAGGCTGTCGGTATCTGTTTTCATTTTCTTTGCCGGCGACAGGATAATCCTCATACCAGCACACCCAGCATTTTCTCCGGGTCATCGGCGGCTTTCACCTTGTCATTAGCCATAATAATCACGCCGTCCTCATCAATGAGATAGGTTGTACGAACCACGCCCATAGAAACCTTGCCGCAGGTCTTTTTCTCTTTCCAAACGTCATAGGCTTCAATTACACTGCGCTGTGTATCGGAGAGAATTGTGATGGACAGATTCTGCTTTTCTTCAAATCTCTTATGGCTTGCAACGGAATCCTTGCTGATACCAAGCACCACTGCTCCCTTTTCTTCAATCTGCGGCAGCAACGCACTGTATCCGCAGGCTTGCTTTGTGCAGCCCGATGTATTGTCCTTCGGGTAGAAATACAGTATAACCTTCTTTCCCCGATAATCGCTAAGGCTGTGGTTTTCTCCGTTCTGATCCGGAAGCGTAAAGTCCGGTGCTTTTGTTCCTGTTTCTAACATTTTTCATTGCTCCTTTATGAATTTCGATTTTTCTATTCCTTATTCATAAAACTAATTATATCAAATCCGCTTTCAAATTCAATATGCAGCGCAATAAAAACGCTCGGCTTTTCTGCGCAATAAAAACGCTCGGCTTTCCGATATATTGATTTCCTATTTTTCTTTATGTATATAAATCTCGCACAGAAAAAAATTGCAAGCGCAAGCCAAGGCAACCGGTTAAACCGGTGCTCTTAACTTGCGCTCAAAAATTAAATAATGTTTCCAAAAGACCGTCAATCTTCGATTATGATACAGTTTACTCTTTTTGAAACGGCAGTGCAGGCATCAAGTGCAATAATTCCGTCACCAAAATAAGGAGAAAAATCCGGGTCATTATCAAATTCTCCGCCTTTTCCTTCGTAATTGGCATGGCCGAAAGAGCAGTGCCAGTGACCGCATACGATTGTCTTGCCTTTCTCTACAACACCTCCGTGAGCCGCAGCCATACCGTTTATCCACCGAGCCCTATCCCACGCTTGTTCATTTTCCGCACGCCAGTTTTCAATAAACACATATTCGTTCATATTTGATTCGGAGCTGATGACAGTACACGGTATCCAACCGTGAACGAAAATATAATTAGGAGTTTCATAATAGTCAAGCATAGACGGAATAACTTTTTGTATGTATGGATTCTTCAAAAAACTTCTCCCGACTTCGTCCGGTGTGCAACTCAGGTCTTTAGGAGTCGAGCCTGTAAGCTGACACACTGTGTCAATCGTTCCGTTAGTATAGTGATGATACTGCAGATAGCTGCCTCTTTGCCACCGGTTCAGAAGCTCCAATGCAAGATCTTCGTGATTGCCCCTGATGAGGATAACCTCATCCTTATCAAGCAAGTCAAGTATGAAGTTTTGAAGTTCCAGTGCCTGTGAGCCTCTGTCGAAAATATCTCCGCAGATAACCAGCTTGTGTGGTTCAGTATCTGCGAAAAAACCTTTTTCCGCCAGAGCAGTCTTAAATTCGTCAAAAAAACCGTGTATATCAGCTGTTACATAATATCTCATACAATCTCCTCAATATCTCATAGCAGAGCCGGAAACAAGACTTCGTCCATCGGGAGCTGTTCATCTCTCAATTCGGCTTAATTCATACTACGCCTCACCGTTAGCTTGCTGTTCGGCTTTTCCGATTATTTTCTTTGTTTTTTCAAGCGGATACGGAACGGCAATGCGTGTGTATTTGCCGACCGACACAACAGTGCCTTTCAGCTCGTTTGATTTTTCCCTGACAGGCACGACAACCGTATCGCCGATTTGTATCGTGTCATCATCTGTCAGGAAATAATAAGGCTGTGAAGAAAACGCAAGCAGCACTCCGCAGTAGGTGTATATGTTTTTGTCGTTTGCAATGTCCTCTGATTTCCTTTTTTGCTCCCTACTGTCATTCTCTTTTTCATTATGCTTTCTTTCACGCTCTTTTTGCGTTGATTCAAGGATTCTGCTTTGCAATTTTGCATAATATCTGCGGAAGCCACATTTCGCTTTTCTCGTCCTCGTCGGGCAGTGAGCAGGGCAATTTAAAGTTATCCTTGATTGCCTGGGCATACAGGAAGCTGCCGTCATTTGATAAGTAATCAGCCGCAAGTATTCTGTCGGCATTTTTCAGTATAAACTTACAGCGTGATTTTTCGTACCGTTCAAACTCCTCACTGCCGTAACACATATACATATCCGCCAGAGTGCAGGCGGCATTGTACCTGCGCTTATTCGGGTAATCCTCCTGCTTTATTTTATCAAGCTCATCATAATCGGGACACTCGTCGGACACCTCAAAGCCGTCTTCCGAGTCCAGCTCATCAGAAGCACACTGGGAAAAGCATTTATCGCTCAGTGCCTCCCAGTATTCTTTCGCCGTTTCGTAATCCTCGGGGTCAACGCCAAACTCCGTACCGTCCTCGCAGCTTTCACGCCACTCATACCTGTTGTAATTGCCATAACTGCCTGAATAATCCGAACCGTACGAACCATACGAGCCGCCCGAGGAATTGTCGTCCTTTGTGCATTCCTCAAAAATCCTATACGCAATATATTCTTCGTCCCAGCTGGTTTTTCCGTCACCGTTGAAATCAAATAAACCTCCGAACAAGTCGTTATTATTATTGCCGAACAGTCCCATATAGAATCCTCCTACAATATTAACCGCAGAATTTTGCTGATATAGCCGTTTCACTTGACAATTATCGGTTTCATCATCTTGCGCTTTACCGACTTTCTGTCGATTTTCATACAGTATTCTTTCTCGGGCATCTCGATTATATTCTTTCGGCTGAGCCTGTGGTTTTCATCGGTATATTTTTTTAGGATATCGAGGATATTAATATTAAATATATTATGCTGTCAGCAATGCCGTGCCGACAATAATCAGCAATGTCACAGCAGCAAGAACAATTATTTTTTCTTCTGACTTACAATCAAGCCCATAAATTCTCTGATAAATGCATTAGGTCAGAAATATTATTTATCAACCTTTGGGAGTCCGGCAAATCCCTTTTCAAGATCTTCGTCGGTTGGAATGTAGTCGCTCATCTCGCCGTCATTATACTTTTGATATGCTGCCATATCAAAGTATCCTGTGCCTGTAAGACCGAACAGAATTGTTTTTTCCTCTCCTGTTTCCTTACATTTTAATGCCTCGTCAATAGCAGCTCTGATAGCGTGGCTGCTTTCGGGAGCAGGTAAAATACCCTCAACTCTTGCAAACTGTTCAGCAGCAGCAAAAACTGAGGTCTGCTCAACCGATGTTGCCTCCATAAGTCCGTCATCATATAGCTGAGAAAGTGTAGAGCTCATTCCGTGATAACGCAGTCCGCCTGCGTGGTTAGCAGAAGGAATAAATCCGCTGCCGAGGGTATACATCTTAGCAAGAGGGCAAACCATTCCGGTGTCGCAGAAGTCATAAGCATACTTACCTCTTGTGAAGCTCGGACAGGAAGCAGGCTCAACGGCAATAATGCGATAGTCAGCCTCGCCTCTGAGCTTCTCTCCCATAAACGGAGCGATAAGTCCTCCCAGGTTGGAGCCGCCTCCGGCACAGCCGATGATAATATCGGGCTTGATTCCGTATTTATCCATAGCAGCCTTTGCCTCAAGACCGATAACCGACTGGTGAAGCAACACCTGATTTAACACGCTTCCCAAAACATAGCGATAGCCCTCTGTTGAGGTTGCAGCCTCAACAGCCTCGGAAATAGCACAACCAAGGCTTCCTGTTGTACCGGGATGTGCCTCTAAAATCTTTCTTCCAACGGTTGTGGATGTTGAAGGCGACGGTGTAACGCTTGCTCCGTAGGTTCTCATAACCTCTCTTCTGAAAGGCTTTTGTTCATAGGACACCTTAACCATATATACCTTGCAGTCAAGACCAAAGTAAGAACAAGCCATTGAAAGCGCGGTACCCCACTGACCTGCGCCTGTTTCGGTTGTAACACCCTTCAGCCCCTGCTTTTTAGCGTAATATGCCTGAGCTATTGCGCTGTTAAGCTTGTGGCTTCCGCTGGTATTGTTGCCTTCAAATTTGTAGTATATCTTTGCAGGTGTGTCCAAGGCTTTTTCAAGGAAATATGCTCTGACAAGCGGAGACGGACGGTACATTTTATAAAAATTCTGAATTTCCTCGGGAATATCAATGTATGCGTCGGTGTCGTTAAGCTCCTGAGCAACAAGCTCCTCGCAGAATACCGGATAAAGCTCCTCAGCCTTCATCGGCTCAAGTGTTGCGGGATTGAGCAGTGGAGCAGGCTTGTTTTTCATATCAGCTCTGACATTATACCATTTTGTCGGAATCTCTTTTTCGTCAAGATAAATCTTGTATGGGATTTTCTTCTCTTCCATTGATTTAACCTCCTGAATTTTGTTTTGTCAGTAAAACACTTTATATTTTAATGCTTTAAACTGCTAACTTGTACCATTATAACATAAAATTATTCAGATGTCACGCTGTTTTGTAAAATTGTTTTTGCAATATTGAATATCAGGATTTTTTAAAAATTCTATTGTCGAGGCTAAAGAATTATGATAATCTAATAAATAAGAAGGCAGAAGCTCTGCTTTTCGTTGCCCTGACAGTGTGTTTTTCAGGTAAACGAAGAATCAATTATGAGAAAAACAGGGAATGACATAAACCGGTGAACAAATCAAAGAGAGGAGATTTACAAATGGATAAGTGGTCGGTGATTCAGTATCTTGAGGAAAGAGCTGAGGACTTTTATAAGCTGAGTGATAAAATCTGGGAAAATGCTGAAATTCGGTTCAAAGAGAAGCAATCAGTAAAGGATTATGTTGCTTTTCTGAAAAATGAAGGCTTTTCAATAACCGTTGGACAGGCAGGTCTTAATACGGGATTTCGTGCCGAAAAGAAAAGACAGGGAATCATCCGTATCATTGCCCGATTCCACCGGAAATTACACCGGAAATCCTGGAGTCTGAAACAACATAAGCACCAAGCGTTTTTCAACCTCGCAAGGAAAAAGCAATGGTGACTTTGAAAGTATGCTGAATTTACTGCGTACATCTGAAAACAAGACGGTGTTAGTTAAACTGAAATATAAAAAAGGCATTGTTAAGGATTTTCGCTTAATGCCGGACAGTCTGGCTAAAGCATATAATGATGAAAGATTTTTACAGCTTGAATTAACAGCATGGGGATTAAATGATAAAAGCTGTAGAAAAATCTGAAAACTCCAGTCCATCTATTAATAAAAATTCAAGGAGTAACCTTTTTAGGGTTGCTCCTTTTTGCAGTAACCGTTTTTAAACTCACATGTAATCTCTGCCCCAAATGCTTTGCAATACAATTTTGCTGCTTCAAAACTATTTTTCACATAAACTTGATTATAATTTTTCATAATGCATCTCTTTTCCTATTTCAATTTTTTCCTTTATTGACATATTCCAAAAACTCTTTTGTCTGCGACCAGTATTTTATTCCCCAGTTTTCAAAATTCCATTCGTCCATATAGTCGTTACACTCGTAATCAATGTAGTATAGCCTATCCTCCTGAACCACAAAATTAGTCGGGAAATAATCGATATTCGTATTCGCAGCATATAAATCTACGCACATTTCTTTCACCTGCTCTACAAAAGTCGGTTTTACCTCATTTCGCAAAACATAATCAAATACGGTATCTCCCTTTATGTACTCTTTCAGGATTCTTTCGTTTTCAATATCAACCTCAAACATCTCAGGCATAGGGATTCCGATTTCTTTCAAGCGCTTATAATCCTTCATTTCCGATTCAATTTTGTTTCCGAACTTATAATAGTCACAGGGTTCGTGGTGAATCTGCTTCAGCACATATTCCTTCGTCCCGTCCGTTACCAGATAAGAATATCCCCCTTTTCCGTGACCTAACAATTTAATGACCTCGTATGACTTTTCATTTACGCACATCTTTTTCATTGTAAATTCCTCCTGACTATCAGCACGCCTCCTGCAAGAAGCATATGATTCATATATCCGCGTGCAAAAATAATTTCCTGTTCCTGTAAATCAATCGGCAGCTGTTTCTCACCGGCATTTATGTATACTTCAACGGTTTCATCGCCCGGTCTTGCAAAGCTTACGAGCCTGCCTTTCGTATTCTTCCATTGTATTTCACTGCCCTTTAGCGCCCCGTACTTTTTTCGGATACGAATAAGCGATTTCACCTCTTCAATAACAGCGTCATATTTACCGCAGTCAATCTCTTTCCAAGGCATAGGCTTTCTGTTGTATGGTCCGCATTTTCCGTCCATTGCAATCTCTGTTCCGTAGTAAATGCAAGGTGTTCCCGGCATTGTCACAAGTACCGCAAGCTGTTGAAAAAAGGCGTCAATATTGTCACATCTGGAATAGACTCGCCCCACATCGTGACTATCTAAAAAATTGAAAAGCACTTTGTTCACTTGCGACATATACAGCGAATAGCAATGGTTGATGATATACATAAAATCTTTTGAATCCAGATTCTTATTTACAAAAAAATTGTTCAGGCTTTCCATAAAGGGATAATTCATAACCGAATCATATTCATCTCCCTGAAGCCACTGAACGGAGTCGTTCCATATTTCACCTAAAAGGAACAAATCCGGTTTCATCTGCTTTAATTCTCTGTGCAGCTTTTTAATAAACGAATGAGAAATTTCATTGCCTACATCAAATCTGATTCCGTCAATATTCCATTTTTCAATCCATGCCCTGCACATTCGGCAAAGGTAATCTGCCACTTCCGGATTATTTGTATTAAGCTTTGGCATTTCATCTACAAATGCAAAGGAAAAGTAGGAATCGTCCTCTTGTATAAAGAACCAGTCATAATATTTTGACGCTTTTTTATTTTTCACTACATCCTTCCATGCAAAAAATTCCCGCCCGGAATGGTTGAATACCGCGTCAATCATAACTTTAATTCCCAGATTATGAGCCGTGTCTACCAGCTCTCTGAAAATCTCTTCTGTACCGAAATCAGGGTCAATCGTTTGATAATCCGTTGTATTATACTTATGGTCGCTGGGTGATTGAAAAATTGGAGTAAGATAAATCCCATTTATTCCCAAATCTTGAAGATATGTAAGCTTACTGATAATTCCTCGGAGATTTCCTCCGTAGGTCTGATTATATTTCATATTCTCCGTAATATTCCAATCGGAAAACTGCTTTTTGATTGAAGAATCCGGGATACGGCAAAAACGGTCCGGAATAATCTGATACCAGAACGTATCCTCCACCCATTCAGGAGAATGATATAAATCAGAGGAATTCATCCACGCATACTTAAAGTATTGTTTCATAATACCTTCCGTTTCTATCTCATCGTCCGTATACAAACCGTCTTCAAACAGATTTCGCTTCTCATCATTTTAAATAATTTCAAAATAGTATTGTAATCTTTTGAATTCCGGTGAAACAACCAAAGTCCATATCAGGCAGTTTTTAAGTTCCATTGATACATTCATTGATGCCCTTTTTCCACACCACGGTCTTCTTCCCGACGCACCGTTGATATAAGGATCTTCATATATCAGGTTGACTGCTGTAATATCCTTATTTGTCCGTATGTTGATTACCAATTCGTTCTCATTTCGTGCATAGCAATCCGTATAAGCACACCTATGAATGATTCCTTCAATATTCATATCTCCTCACCTCTAATTGCATTATATTACAGTATATGTTATAATTCTTGCATTATATCCTTTATTTTTTAACACAATCCTATTCTTTAATGAGAGCGAACAAATATGAACAATACATTACTGCACGAAACGAAAATTCACGGAACTATCGACTTCCCTTACATCGTCTATCACGGAAAAATTCCTGATTTTATACATTCCTATCCTCTCCACTGGCACGATGAAGCAGAAATTATATACATTACCAAGGGATGTTTAAAAATTACAGTCTGGTCTAATACCTATGAGGTGCAACAAGGCGACATTATCATTCTGATGCCGCACACAATACACTCCATAGAACAGATAGATTCCCATTGTGCAGAATATTTCAATATTGTGTTTAATTTTTCTGTTCTGGAAAAATCCGAAGAAAACAGCCTCTATGATAAATATCTGAAGCACTTTCTTACTCACGAAAAAAGCGTAAATTGCTGTGAACGAAAGGGAAGCGAGCTGAATACCCATTTAACCCCATTGCTTCTTTCCTTAATTGAACACAGAAGAGAAAGCTATACAACCTGCGAATATCTTGTGAAATCCAACCTGTTTATGATTATGCATCATCTGAACCAAGCCTGTATAAACGCAGACAAAAATGAAGTCCTTTTGCAGGCAAATTACTCCAAATTAAAAGCTGCTTTGTACCATATACAAAACAGCTATGCGCAAAATATTACTATAAAAGAAATGGCTGACCTTTGCGGCTTTTCCGAGAGCCATTTTATGAAATTATTCAAAGAACTGACCGGTATGAGTTTTACCGCATATCTGGTGAACTATCGGCTTGAGCTTTCTGCAAAGCAATTACTGGAAACGGAGCAAAAAATCATTAATATTGCCGCCAACTGCGGTTTTAATAATCACTCCTATTTTACGAGATCTTTTCAGAAGAAATACGGTCTTACACCGGCAAAATACAGAAGAACTTTTTCATAATCTTAAGAAGCGAAGCATTGCCCGATGCGTTACTGTTTGCATAAATAATCAAGCCATACGGCATAATTGACAAAACCTCATCACCCCAAATATGCATCAGCCGTAATCTCTATCTGATTTCCCTCCGTATCAAGTATACAGCTTTCGTAGTAGCCATCACCTGTTGTGCGAGGGGCGCTGATTACTTCATATCCGTCATTCTTTATTTTCTCCGTAATTCTATCCACATCATCTTTTCCGCCAACTGAAAATGCAATATGTATAAATCCTGTTCGCTTTCTGTATTTTTCTATATCATCCATTTCAGTGTTATGCATTAATTCCAGCCTTGCTCCATCCTGAAACTCCAAGAAATAGGAACTGAATCCGATTTCCTTATGCACATATTTTTCTCCTGCTTTTGCGTGAAAATAGGTTTCAAAAATTCTTTCTCTTTTTCAAGATTATTTACATACATTGCAATATGTTCTATACGCATATTTTTATCTCCGTAACATACTTTATCTTTCGTCTTATTTAACTGTATTCTGTTTTTTCTGCGGCGTGATCCCACAGGCTGAGGATTCTGCCATCTTCTTTGCAGCAGTCGTATCCATTGTGCCGTCCCTCAGCTTGTCTGTTATCACAATACCGATACACACCTGACTGAGATCACGGCTAACCACCTCTTCTGAAAAGCTGTCCTTGTCGGTAATGACAAAAGCTGCGATGCCGTTGGCGAATATAATCATACGGTTCAGCAAATCCTACCCACCGCATTCCAAACTCTTTAAACGATGGCGAGTAGTCGAAAACATCTGCCATATATGCCTGATACCTCTGCTTTGCAAGCTTTCGCACTTCCTCCCTGAGTTCATCCATACTGTTCCATACGGTGAAGATAGGTGAGGACGATATGTTCAACCGTTTCCCGACTTCACGAGCCACAACTGCGTCAATACCCTTCTCCCGAGTCAGCTCGTAGGCTGCATTTACAATTTCTTCTTTCGTATATTTCGTTTTTGGCGGCATAATGTCATCTCCGCTTCAAAATTATTGTTTTAAAACACTTGTTTCGTAACATCTGTTTTTAATATATCATACTTCTTTCAACCTGAAAGAGGATTTTGCGATTTATAGTCAAAACCAATAACATCACTTTCAGTAAAGAGAGGCAGAAAGTGCTTTGCTTCTTCTGCACTGCCTCCTTTGCCGTGTACATATATTACTAAATTTCCCATTCTATACTCTCCTCAAATTTCATTCACTGCTGTACTCTCCCAAGAGCTTGTACTGCAACTACTCTTCCGTTAAATGACTTGGTTAAGTCTATTACTTCAATACACATATTCATACATAGCATCCTTTTTGTTTGTAAGGCTATGATACAACCTCCCCTAAGGGACGAGTCAAGCATTATTTTCCTTTTAATCTACAAACATTCTAGAATAGTTGACCCGGAAGCTTTAATTTTTCTTTAACCGGAAACTCCTTATCGAACATTTCCACCTCTGCTTCATCCACAAAATACCCCTGTGGTGTTGCATACTCTCCCGTAATTCCATTAAGATATCCCGGAATCAATTCCTTGCACAAAAAGAATGACGCATCTTCACCTTCAGGCACACCATGATAACGAATGCCGAATTTACTTGCATAAGTAAAACCGCTCTTTCCATAAAAGTCAATATTGCCCTCAAAGCAGACAGCACCGCATCCAAGTTCCTTTGCTTTTTCTAAAGAATAATCTAATAAGATTTTGCCGTATCCCTTTCTTTTGAGGTCAGGTGTAATACAAATCGGTCCCATTGTCATAATGGGAATACTTCTTCCGTCATCTGACTTTATGATTGCTCTCATAAACATATTCTGACCTATGATCTTACCGTCCAGCTCCATAACAAAATCAAGCTCAGGAACAAATGCCGGATCGTTTCGAAGCTGATTTAATACATAATGCTCAAAGCATCCGGGACGATATACATTCCAAAAGCTTTCTCTTACCAAATTTTCAACCTCTCGGTATTCTTCTTTTTTCTCTAAACGAATTGTAATATTGTTTGTAATCATTATTTTCTCTCAACCTTTCTATTTCTTTTATTTATTTTCTATATGTTTTTAAATTTTTGTTTTTCGTTTTTTCCCCTCCCGATTTCACTCTATGACTCTGCATAAACCGTTTTGTATGATTACGCAGAATTTGGGCATACTCCTCATTTTCTCCTTTTTTATCGGACAAACTGATAAGAAGAAAAAGCGGTGCATAATACTCTACTGCAAGCTGTCCGGGGTTTTCTTCCTTAAACACACCTTTTTTTGTCAGTTCACGAAATAAATCTTCCATATAGGAAACCGGTCCTTCAACAATGCACTGACTGTAAAGCTCTGCCATTTCGGCATTTCGATATTGCTCCAAGGTCAGCATTCTTCGAAAGAGCAATGCAAAACTATCCTCTGTCCAGAATTTCAACTGTTCAATGGTGTATTTTTCTATATCCTCCCATGATGTATTTGCATAGGAATCCGCCATATCATTATACTGTTCAACCGGCATCTGATATTCTTTTGCTCTTTGAGCATCAATCTGTATCATTCTATCAACGATGCTGTCAAAAATATCACGCTTATTTTTAAAAATGAACCGCAATTAAGATACCCATTGTATCAAAATTGCGGTTCTTATTTGGTGGAGGTGAGTGGTTGTAGTTTTATCATTTTATCATATTTTGTATCGTTGAGCTATCCTTGGTAAAACCACATTCCAATGCGGTTTCTTTTAATCCTGTTTAATCGCCTTGAATTTTGTTACGGAAAAAGTTTGCAAAAAGCTTGCAGATATAGCGATAAAAACACAAGTTAAAGCATTGTATAAATATTAATTTTAATTTGCAAACGGTTCGTAATAATTAAGTATTTTTTTCAATTCGCAAATTGCAATAGTAAGTTGCAATAAAAAAATCATTCAAAAAAATTCATACCAAAACTAAAATAGCTCTTATTATTTGCGTCACGGCAATCCATAACAACTCCGTCAAGGGTAACGAGATAGGTATAAATCGGTTCAGGGAATTTATTCGTGTCGGTTTTATTTGACAAAGAATAGAGCTGTATTTCCCAATATAACGGGTCACCGTTCCAAAAATCGGTACCCACATTGTCAATATCAGCTATACCATCCTGATCAGCGGCTTTAATGGCATTCAACGCTGTGTCGCCGTTCAGCACAGGAAATGAACCAGCCATGCGAAAAAGCATTTCATCGTCTATAATACCCATCAACCGTGCAGTTGTCACAATTCCGTCTACAGGGTTATGAAATTGAGAAATTACCTTGTCAAGCCAAAGACAGGCACTTTTAATTTTATTTACCGTATTCTGTTCTTTTTCATCCGATTGTAATTCCGCATTGTTCAATAATTCTGATAATAATCTCCGTTTGTTATTAAGGTCGGTAACCGAACTTGAAACAAGATCAGCATAATCATACAGGGACATATCACCCTCATTTACTAAGGGAAAATCCTCGTCATATAAATCCCTTTCCAGTTCAAGAATTTCTTTTTTCAGTTTTTCATTCATAACTTTGACTCCTTATAATTAAATAGATTGATTAGGATATTATAATCATCAGCTTTTACGGCGGCGCAGCATACATACAATCACCTCACAATAAAAATAACATCATTTTATACAATAGTCAATCGGTTTTCTTCGACTTTTTGTATTTATTGCAAGCAAAACAGAATAAAGCTATACTGCAAAGCCTATCGTTTGCGTGTTTTCCGTTTTTCTTTTGTTATGCTATAAGTATAACAGGACTGATGAACCAAAAATGCACCATAGACCAAATTACAATAGTAGTTGAAAAGCGGATAAGAATTTATTTTTCAGAAAGGAGCTTTCCTCTATGTCTGTTATCAAACAAATTTACGAACAACTGACATTGGATGATATTTTTAAAAAAGACCTGTTATCAGACTCCGTATCATCTGAGGATATTTCCAAGATAATCATTGAACTGCAAAAAGCTAAACAACAAGCCAAAAAACGCGAAAAGGCTCTTAAGGCAGAGGAAGAAAGGCGCAAGGAAAAAGAGGCTCAGGAGGCGAAATAGGCTAAAGAGGCACACATCAAGGAAGTAACCTGTATGGATTTACCTCTTGATTGGGAAAACGCATTTTCAGGTGATGCCCGCACACAAGGAGTACATACAGAAAGCATATCTGACGCCTTGATTATGTCGCTTTCAAATTTAGGCAGGGTTGATATTGAATATATCTCGTCTGTTACCGGTGAAGATTGTAAAACCGTAATATGCTCACTCAAGGGTTCAATATATCAAAATCCGGACACATGGGGCGAATGCTTTTACAAGGGCTGGGAAACAGCAGATGAATATTTATCAGGAAATCTGATGCGCAAGTGGTATGCAGCTCAAAAGGCAAATGAGGAGTATAAAGAATATTTTGCGGACAACATCAGGGCGTTGGACAAGCTTCTTCCCGATACTGTCGCCGCCAAAGATATTTACATCATACTCGGCTCTCCCTGGGTACCGATAGATATAATTGATGATTTTATTTCCTACATTTTAAAAAACCCATTCACCGGTACAATGCACGACGAGCTTACCGGAACCTGGGAAATCCCTTATAAAAGCGACTATAACTATCGCTGCAGTGTTGCCGCAACACACACCTACGGCACTTCACGTATGCCTGCATTGTATATACTTGAAAGAACACTGAATATGAAAACGGTAGCTGTGAAAGATGAGGTTATCTGCCATACTAATGCGTCGGGCAAAAAACGGGTCATCAACAAATTAGAAACAGTGCTGGCTTTAGAAAAACAGCAAAAAATGATAAAAGCGTTTCAAAAATGGGTCTGGTCAGACGAAAAACGCAAGGAACGTCTTGAGATGATTTTTGAGAATAATTTCAGCTGCGTGCGCAGACGTATTTTTGACGGTTCTTTTCTTGATTTTCCGACAATGTCGCCGAGTGTAAGTCTTTATCCTCACCAAAAGAATGCCGTTGCAAGAATACTTTTCTCTCCTAACACTCTGCTCGCCCACGATGTAGGCTCAGGCAAAACTTATATAATGATTGCTGCGGGTATGGAGCTGAAACGAATTGGACTGTCAAACAAAAACCTCTATGTAGTGCCCAACAATATAGTCGGTCAATGGGAAAAGCTTTTTTCAGCTATGTATCCCGATGCAAAGCTGCTCTGTGTTGAGCCTAAGCATTTTACGCCTGCTAAGCGAGAGGACGTGCTGGAACAAATCCGTGACGAGGACTTTGACGGAATAATTATGGCGTACAGCTGCTTTGAGCAGATTTCTTTATCAAAGGACTTTTATATGGAGCAGCTTAAGGGAACGCTTGACAATATTTCGGTGCTTGCATCAAACATCAACAAAGCGACCTCAAAATTAGAAAGAAAAAAAGAAGCTGTCCGCAAGGCCTTATCCACGCTGGAGCTTGCGATGGATAATATGTATGATACCGTATATTTTGACGAGCTTGGCATCACCCGCTTATTTGTAGATGAAGCGCACAACTATAAAAATGTGCCTATCGAAACAAAGGTAGATAAGGTTCTCGGCATCAGCTCAAAGGGCTCAAAAAAATGTCAGGATATGATGGACAAGGTTCGTCTTGTGCAAAAGCAGAATAACGGCGGCGGTGTGGTTATGGCGACAGGTACGCCTATTACAAATTCGATTACAGATGCCTATGTTATGCAGAAATATCTGCAAAGCGGCGAGCTTGCTATGCTTGATTTGCAGAGCTTTGACAGCTGGATAGGTATGTTTGCCGAGCGTGTAACGGAGTTTGAGATTGACGTTGATACAAGCAGCTACCGTTTGGCGACACGTTTTTCAAGGTTTCACAATCTGCCCGAGCTTACCGCACTTCTTTCCTCAATCGCAGATTTTCATCAGGTAGATTCAAGTGTCGGTATTCCTGATTTTGACGGGTACAAAGACGCATTAATATCAAAGACAAGCGAATTTGCCGCATATCTTGACGATATTTCCGCCCGTGCCGAACAGGTTCGTCAAGGAATCGTGAGCAGAACTGATGACAATATGCTGAAAATCACAACAGACGGCAGAAAGGCTGCTTTGGATATGCGGCTGGTTAAGCCGAACTCAGGGTTTACATATCAGTCAAAGGTAGCAGGCTGCGCCGAAAATGTATTCAAGATTTACTCCGACACTCAATCCGACAAAAGCACACAGCTTATTTTCTGCGACAGCTCCACTCCGAAAAACGGATTTAATGTGTATGACGAGGTAAAGCGCCTTCTTGTCGCTATGGGCGTACCCTCGGAGGAAATCGCTTTTATACACGATGCAGGAACCGAAAGCAAACGAGAAAAACTCTTTACAAGGCTGCGCAGCGGTGATGTTCGTATTCTTATCGGCTCAACATTCATGCTCGGACTCGGTGTTAATATTCAGAATAAGCTGATAGCCGTGCATCACCTTGATGTTCCGTGGCGGCCTGCCGATATGACGCAACGGGAGGGCCGTATTCTGCGGCATGGCAACGAAAACAAAAAAGTGTATATCTATCGCTACATTACCGAGGGAAGCTTTGATGCTTATTCCTGGCAGCTGCTTGAAACAAAACAGCGTTTTATTTCAGGATTGCTTTCAGGCTCACTGACCGAGCGAAGCGGCTCCGATATTGAAAGCACCGTACTTGATTATGCAGAGGTAAAAGCCTTGGCAGTCGGAAATCCCTTGATAAAAGAGCGTGTTGAAGCTGCAAACGAATTAACCCGTTATTTATCACTGCAAAGAAAAGCGATAGATAACCATATACGCTTGGAAAAAGAACTGATGGAGCTGCCTGCAAGGATAACGCGTCAAAAAGAGCTTATCGAAAAATGCGGGTGTGATCTTGAATTTTACCGTTCAAACGTAAAGGAGTACAGCAAGGAAGAAAGAAAGGCTATCCGTCAAAAGCTTTTCAGTGCCGTAAAAGGGAATGTTCTGAAGCATAGCGAAACGCCGTCAATAACATATCAGGGATTTCAGATTGTCCTGCCTGCTAATATGACGGCAGAAAAGCCTTTTGTCTGGCTGCAAAAAAGCGGCAGATATTACGTTGAGCTGGGAGATACCGAAATCGGCGGTCTTATCCGTATTGATAATTACCTCGATAACTTAGGTGAGCACCTTGTAAAACTGAAAGATGGTCTTTCAAATCTTTGCAGCAGACAAAACGCTCTAAAAGTTGAGGTTACTAAAAAGGAAGATTATGTTGATAGGATTGAGGAATTAAAACAACGGCTTGAAAAGCTTGACAAGAAGTTGGGAGTGGATAAAAATGAGTGAAATTAAGCTTACGAATATACCGTCTATGAATGTAGGCAAGGTTATCAAGGAGCTTTCAGATGCCTACTGTTCAATAATAAACAACAAATTGCCCATCAGGACATTGCCCTCGGTTATGCTCTGGGGCGCACCCGGTGTCGGTAAATCACAGGCAATAAGGCAGCTTGCAAAAGAAATTGAGGAAAACACAGGCAAAAAAGCCGTAGTCACAGATGTACGCCTGCTGCTTTTTAACCCTATTGATTTGCGAGGAATTCCCACTTCAAATGCCGACAAAACATTAGCCGTGTGGTTAAAGCCGCAAATATTCCAGATGGACGACAGTGACGACATTGTCAACATTCTTTTTCTTGATGAAATTTCTGCGGCACCGCAATCTGTTCAGGCAGCCGCTTATCAGATCACCCTTGACCGTGTTATCGGCGAGCATAAGCTGCCCGAAAACTGCATTGTTATTGCCGCAGGCAACCGCACTACCGATAAATCGGTAGCCTACAAGATGCCGAAGGCTCTTGCCAACCGTCTTTTGCATATTGAGGTTGAGGGCAGCTTTAAATCCTGGAAAGAATGGGCGATACGAAACGGAATTAACGATAAGGTTCTCGGCTTTTTATCATTCCGACAGAACTATCTTATGGGCTTTGATTCCTCGTCGGACGATTTGGCATTTGCAACGCCTCGTTCCTGGGAAATGGTGAGCAATCTGCTGAATTATGTGAGTGACGATACAGAAAAAATGTATCCGCTTATTTCGGGTTTAGTCGGCAGCGGTGTTGCAGTTGAGTTTCGTTCCTGGGCTAAGGTGTATAAGCAGCTGCCCGATATTGAAGAGATTTTCGACGGCAAAACGCCTCCCCTGCCGCACAGCACAGACGCAATGTACGCATTGACGGCGACGATGACAGCATATGCCCGTGAACACAAAACCGACCTTTCACGAATTGCAAATTCTATTGCTTACGCCGACCGTATGCCTCCCGATTTTTCAACCGTTCTTATGAAAGACTATATGTACATCGAAAAGGACTTCAAGGAAAAGCTTTTACAAATACCCGAATTTGTCCGCTGGCTGCAAACGAAAGGAAAGCTCATAAATGGCTCTGTCTGAAGAAAAAATAAGAAAATACATACAAAAACTGCTTTTGTCACGTATGCGGATACTCTGCAATCACGGCTTTTACGGCTTGCTTTTAATGCATATGGTGTATTCAATTGACGAAAGCCTTGAAACCGCCTGTACTGACGGAACACGAATTACATTCGGTTCTGATTTCTTAGACAGTCTGAGCGACAGTGAGCTCGATTTTGTTATGATGCACGAAATACTCCACGTTGTGCTGCAGCATTGTCTGAGAGGAGAAGACCGTGACCAAGAAACATTCAATATAGCCTGTGATATAGTTGTTAATTCCAATATTCTTCTGGAAAACAATATGGAAGGCAGCAGTATCACGCTTAAAAATTACGGTGTATCAATGCACATTGCCCCAGACGGAAAAGAGGGGTATGAATACACCGCCGAACAGGTATATGATATGCTGTCCAAGCAAAAAGAGAAAAAATGCCCATCGAATAGCAGCGGCGTTGCCAAAGGACGTGCCCGACAGCAGGCAACCAACGAAGATCACAAACCCGTATGGGGATGGGACGACCATTCCCGTTGGGGATTGTATGAGGAAGACGCTGCACTGCGTGACGTATGGGTAAAGCGTTTTGAGGACGCTGCACAAGCAATAGAAATCCATAATCCGTCCAACTCCAGAGGCTTATTGCCACGCTTTGCACAACGTATTTTAGGAGAGCTGAGAAAACCTCAGACAGACTGGCGGACAATACTCAACGACTTCATTCAGGAGGAGGTTGCGGATTATTCCTTTTCACCGCCTGACCGCCGCTTTGATGACTGCCCATTCTTTCTGCCTGATTTCAACGACAAAGAAGATATAGTGGAAGATATTCTGTTTATGATTGACACATCGGGTTCTATATCCGACGCAATGATTACGGCGGCATACTCGGAAGTCAAGGGCGCTATCGACCATTTTGACGGCAAGCTGAAGGGATGGCTCGGATTTTTTGATGCGGCAGTCATCGAGCCTAAGCCTTTTTCAAATGAAGACGAGTTTCGCATCATTCGCCCGGCAGGAGGCGGCGGAACGGATTTTCAAATCATATTTGAGTATGTTCATAAGCATATGCAGGATAAGCTTCCGGCGAGCATAATAATTCTTACCGACGGATACGCACCGTTTCCGCAGGAAAAGCTGGCTATGGGCATACCCGTATTATGGCTTATTAACAATAATGAGGCTGATCCGCCCTGGGGTAAAGTGGCGAGAATAACGGTATGACAATATGACAGGTGTGAGATTGAATACAATCGTAACCGATTATGTAAATAGAAAAATCGGCCTGCGAGAGCCATTTGTAGCTCGCAGGCCGATTCATATATTTTTTTTATGAGGTTATATGCCCACTGTGTTACCTTATCGTTTTCGGAAATGACAAATTCCTGACCGATGTCATTTTTGGTTATTGATTTTCTCTTTTAAAAGAGAAATTAATATTTTTGAATCATCCTCTGATAAAAATGGTGATTTTATAGTTGAAGCAAAATAGAAACTTTTATGTAATTCGTCTTTTATCTCTCTTGGTGAAATATATGCCATGCTTTGTTCATCATAGTTTTCTGGGAATACAATCGGCTCAACCTCACGGTATGATTCATTTCCAGACTCAAATATTTTATCTGATTTTATTTTTCCTATAGCAATAATGCCTTTTGATTTGCTGTAGAAGAACACATAATCTCCTTTATTGAACGAATGTATATACTTTTGAGCATTACCCCATGCACTTACTCTGCTGTTTTCGAGCATATATTTTTCAGAAGTATCTGAGAATGATTTGTTTGTATCAAACATTATTCCTTTAATTTTAGTTTTAAGATTTTCGTTGTTCTGCATTGTTAAGAAAGAAGTCCATAACTTAATGCTCTCAGACATAATATTTTCTGATTCTTCTGATAATGCAAATTCATATAATTCGGTAGGTTTTACAAAGTGCATATTAGTATATTTAGCTATGTTTTTTATCGTACCTTCAGTATTAAGAAACCAAACTATACCGTTCAAGTCCTTATAAACATCTGCGTCTATTTCAATATTTCCTTTTTTAACTTGTACATAAATATGTTTTCCGTCTTTCGGATCAACGAGTACACATTCATATAACTGTGTAGCTATTTTATTTGTAGACGGAATGGCAATATATCCATATTTGTGATATAACCACAAGCATAATAAATCCTCGCTGTCCTCAGGCGAAAGAAGCGAATAGAAGTTTGCTTCTGAGAGTTCTAATTTTATATCTGAATAATACTCTGTTCCAGCCAGTCTATCGTATAGAAGTGCACTGTATTCCAAAGCACCGCTTTTATTAATTCTTTGAAATGTTGAGCCTTTAATAAAAGCAGTAGCGATTACGCCAGGAACAGTATCTTCATCAGAAATTTCGTGATGTTGCCACTTGATATTGGTTAACTGATTAGACGCATCAGCTTCAGTAGCTTCTTTGGAAGAATTAAAAACCCATTTTGAACTTTCATCTACCCTTCCGATATAATAAATTCCGTTATATCTCATCCATATCAAATCACCGGGACGAACATCACTTTCAAGTCTTTTTACACTATCGAAATTTTCATAAAACAATTCAGCATAGCTTGAAAATTCAGCAAAAGTTTTTATGTTATTTCGCTCGGCTTCCGAAATATCACTTAAACTCCAACCCATAGCGGCAACAGAATTGTTAAGGCAATATTCACAGATATGACCTGAACCTGTTCTTGTTTGTAATCTCCATACTGACATAATTAAAAACTCCTTTTTATTTATAATTTTTCTTAGCGAAATCAATATCCGCCTTAATTTCGTCAACAAGGCTTTGCGGGAAAATGACCCTTATATGCCTCGAATATTTCAGCGCCCACATTTTCATTGCAATCGGGTTTACCTTGACCGTCACCGTAACCTCATCATCGGTTGCGTCCGAGAATTTTATATCCTTGCTGAACCAGTCGATAACATCGGTTACGATATACCTTTTTGCGATGAATTTCACGGGAACGCTTTCGCCTGCAAACATATACAGATGCTCGGCAAGGTGCTTGGGCAGATCAAGTCCGTTTTCGATTCCTTTGACCATTCTTTGCGGCTTTGCTGGTGTGTCGAGAAGCTTGATATTTGTGATTCGGTCGAGGCGATAGTGCGAAACATTATCGTACTTGTCATAGTTGCAGACAAGATAGTACCTGCCGTTTGTAGCAACAATCTGGTACGGATTTATAATGTATTCACGCACCTTATTATCGCTTGTCCTGCGTGGATGCAGCTTTTTATCAATGTCATAGGAGTTGTATGTAAACGACACCTGCAAGCCTCGGCTTATAGCCTTGTCAAGCGTTTCAATGGTCATAAACAGTTCACTGTTTGACGGCTGATTCTCAGGCAGATTGCGAATGTGCTTTACCCTTGACCTGAAGTAAATATTTGAAAGTCCCTCAAGCTTTTCGACAAGGTCCCTGCACTGCGAATATGAGATATGATTTGAAAACAGGACGCTGTCTATTAAAAGTCGCAGCTCGCCGTCGGTAAATGGTCTGTTGAGATAAAAATCGGACAGTATTTTTGTTTCTGTTTCTTCGCCTTTTTTATTCTTTACAATTCTTATTGACTCGCTGTACTCAATATCGTACCCAAATTCAATCAGATTCATCAGGTTGCGCTTGACCGACTTTCTGTCGATTTTCATACAGTATTCTTTGTCGAGAATCTCGATTATATCCTTCTGGCTGAGCCTGTGGTTTTCGTCTGTATATTTTTTGAGGATATCGAGGATATTTATAATCAGCATCTTTTTCGGCGGCGGAGCGTACATACAATCACCTCACACAAAAATCAAATTTCTTTAAACCTAATGCCGTTGTCCCTGGCATACTCAATAGCGTAGCTCCCGGCTGGAGCGCAGATTGTAAGGTTGTCGCAATGATAAAAAGCACTATCTCCGATGCTTGTTACGCCGTCGGGAATTGTGACAGTCACATTTTCTTCTCCCGACATTCTGCACTTTGTCAGAACACCGTTCTGAATTTCAAAATGCGGAGTACACATATAATCACCTCATAACAAAGATACCATTATTTTGCACAATAGTCAATCAATATTCTTATATTTTTTGTATTTATTGCAAGCAAAGCAGAATAAAGCTATATAGCAAAGCCTATCATTTGCGTGTTTTTCTCACTGTCGCACTTGGGAAAAGCAAAATCTTCAGAGCGCAATGTAAAAATATCGTCTCTTTTTACAGCGTCAATATCCATATTCACAAGAGCGGCGGCGTGCTTCATCTGTGCCTTTTCGATAACATTGCGTGCATAACGGCCGTTGCCGAAATCAGACCTCTGCCTTGCGATATCAAAGATTTTTTCAAGTCTTGGAATTGCTTCGTCGGCAATTTTCATTCCGCTCTTTTCTGCGATTAAATTTGTTATTGAGCAAAGCTCCGGCGTTGTGTAATCGTCAAACGGAATGTGAAATGCAATTCTTGAGCGCAAGCCGGGATTCCTTTGCAGAAACCTTTCCATCTCATTTGTATAGCCTGCAAAGATTACGATAGTATCCTCGCGATTATTTTCCATTTCCTGAACAATCGTGTTTATCGCCTCGTCGCCGTACATACCGCTTCTGTCGTCAACAAGCGAATATGCTTCGTCAATGAACAGGACGCTGCCCTTTGCCGCCTTGAATTTTTCCTTGACTATCTGCGCTGTCCAGCCGACATACTTTCCTACAAGATCGGCTCTGCCTACCTCGAACAGCTCACCTCTTGACAGAACGCCGTTTTCTTTCAGTATCCGTGCAAAAAGCCGTGCAACTGTTGTCTTTGCAGTACCGGGGTTGCCTGTGAACACCATATGCATTGCGGGACGCTCGATCACCAAGCCATTTTCCCTGTAAATTTTCTGAGCCTTGAAAAAGTCGAGCGCCTGCTTTATTACAGTCTTTGCACGGTCAAGGCCTATCATTCTGCCCAGCTCGTCATAGGCGCTGCCCTTTGGCTTTGACTCGGAAAGCTTTTTACCTGTGTTTTCCAGCTCACTGTATTGAGGGTAAATTTCACTCTTGAGCTTTTTGTCATACCAGCGGTTGTATTCCCTTTTAAGCTCGGCGGATGTATATCCCCTGCCGTCATATTCAAGTGCATTGTAAAGTGCCGTATCAGCCGTAAGATTATCGTCTTTCGCAAGCTGAGTTAAATACTCCTTTGCTTTTTCTTCAAACACAACCTGCTCGCTCAGCTCGACAAGCGAAACATCGCTTAAATTCTCATAGAAAATGCTCTTGAATTTTTCGCAGCTTTTCGGGAAGCAGAAAACCGTCAGCACCTTATTCCTGTATTTCTTCATTATCTCACACAGACGAACAATAATCTCTGCACCCGAATTGCTTGCATAATCTCCGTCGCCGTCGTCATCAAGCGAATAGCTGAGCACCATAGTGCCGTTCTCACAGCTTTGATACAGCCTGTCTAAATCATCATCCATAAACCATGTTTTGTTTGTCGCCTCAAATGAGCAATACCGCTTGTTTGAAACCCTTTTGTTCTGATAAAGTGAGGACAGAACTATCTCCAAAGCAGTATTAACAAATTCTTTCGATTCGGATTCTATGACATAGTGAACGGGATGTCCCTTTACACCGTCAGACTTAGCTCCCTTGAAGATTCTTTCAATCTCAGGAATCAGCACTTCACGGCTTAACAGCTTATCTGCCTGCTCCAGTATCTGCACTTTATCCTTATCATTTTCACATAAGGATTCGCTGAAACGAAAACTTCTTCTCATATTAAATAAGCAACTAAGCCCGAACAGATCCAGAACATCTGTATCGTTTTCAATAAAGCAAGTTCTCTCTGCCATTCTCAGAAGTGAAACCATCGCCTTAAGCGTTATTTCTTCTGTTAAAAGCCTGTCAGCTTTCAGCTCAAGCCAGTTCAAAAAATCCGCAAGCGCAATATCAAGCATATATTTATCTTGGAGAATACAGCCGATAACCACTTTGTCGCTCTTTATTTCCGATATAAAACAGTAGAGCTGCTTATCGTATTTCTGATAAAAGGATTCAAATTTTTCGCGGCATGAATACGCGTAGTTTCTTATTTCCATATTCCTCTCTGTGCCATTCTCGTATGTTTCGGGATTATTCAGCTTACCGATTACCTTATAAAAAATCATATTCAGCGCCCTCCGTTTTTCTTTTGTTATGCTATAAGTATAA
>DKZT01000024.1:0-418 GCA_002493755.1 Ruminococcaceae bacterium UBA7067 | reverse complement strand
TCTTTTGTTATGCTATAAGTATAATAGGACGGATGAACCAAAAATGCACCATACATCACACTACAATAGTACTTGAAAAGCGGATAAGAATTTAATTTGACAGACAAGACTCGACTTGTCCAAAAGCATAATAACGGTATAAAACCTGCCGGCGCCTTTAAATGTAGCTGACTTGCCTTAAATAGAAACTGTGCGAAAAGCAGAGAAAAATTGAAATGGCCAAGCACAGAGATACAAGTCAGAAATGCGTTTTTTCGCTTGAATTCGTGCTTCTATCTACAAAATAGTGTAATTATTCACCTATTTTGATTGATTTATTTAAGATTTATGGTAATATTAACTTATAATTACTTTTTTCGAGATAATAGAACCGAAAAACACAAGCGTATTATAAGACTTAATAATTTATAATAAAAAC
>DKZT01000028.1:22552-28519 GCA_002493755.1 Ruminococcaceae bacterium UBA7067 | reverse complement strand
ACATTCATCGGTTCGAGCGGCATCCTTCCACCGCAAGCGGTCCCCCTCCCTTAAAAGGGAGGCAAAACTCGTTTCAGATTTCGTGCTTAAGTTGATGACATTGCCTTAAAAGGGCGCCAAGACCTCGTTTCGGGTTGCAACGATAATTTTCCATTTTCCATTTGAATGCGCCGCAAAGCTGCGGCAACCAAAATTATTCTTTATTATTTATTCTTTCTTCTTTATTCTTTAAAGCAAAGCGTCATAATCGTTCCGTCCTCTTTAGGCTCGGAGTAAAAATTTTTTCTCAAGCCTACTCTCTCAAAGCCGATGCGCTCATATATTCTCACCGCAGCCGTGTTTGACGGACGAACCTCAAGCGAGATAAAGCCCATTTTCATCTCTCTCGCCTTGTCTGACGCATATTTTACAAGCGCACTGCCAATGCCCATTCGCCTGTATTCTTTAAGCACCCCGACATTTGCAATATAGCATTCGTCAGCGGCGCAGTGCATTCCTATATAGCCGACAACCTCGCCGTTTAATTGCGCCACATAAAAATACGCACTATCATTTTCAAGCTCTGCGGCTATTGCATTTTCGCTCCAAGGCTTTGAAAAGCACTGCCGCTCAATCTCGGCTATTGCAGAAATATGGCTTTGATTCATTTTTTCAAAAGCTAAATTATTCATTGTTTTTTATAATAAGCTCCACAAGCTTCTCCGATGATTCCTTTATCGCCTTACAGCACTCGTCGTAAACCTCCTGAGAGCCGCCGAACGGGTCGGGAATATTCATAACATATATTCTGTTTTTCGGCACACCCAAATTCATCAGCATATCAGCGTGTTCCATTGTCATAGCCGCAAACAGATCAACCTCATCAATATTTATTGAGCGGATACTTGTTGTTTTGTGTTCCGACAAATCAAGTCCGAGCCTTGACACCGCCTGCACAGCCTCGAATGTCGCAGGTCTGCCCTCACAGCCTACCGCTACTCCGGCACTCATAACCGAGCAGTCAAGTCCTGCCTTTTCGGCAAGGCTTTTAAATATCACCTGCGCCATAGGACTGCGGCAGGTGTTGCCTGTGCAGACAAACACAACGCTTTTTATTTTATCCATTGTATATTCTCCTCTCGCAGTTAACCCTTGGCGTCATACCAGCTGCCGCCCATTGAAGCGTCAGCCGTAAGCGGTACGCTGAGCTTCACGGCATTCTCCATTTCCTGCTGAACAATCATCGCCGCTTTCATAGCCTCATTATTCGGAGCTTCAACAATAAGCTCATCGTGCACCTGCAAAATCAGCCGTGCGCACATATTTTCCTCTCTCAGCCGCCTGTCAACCCTTATCATTGCTATTTTGATTATATCTGCGGCTGTGCCCTGAATAGGCATATTTCTCGCCACTCTCTCGCCGAACGAGCGCATATTGAAGTTGCTCGATTTAAGCTCGGGCAGGTAGCGGCGGCGGTTGAACATCGTCTGAACATAGCCGCACTCCTTAGCCTGAGCAACAACCCTATCCATATATTCCGCTACTCCGCTGTAATGCGACAGATACGATTTTATATAATGGTCGGCTTCCTTTCTTGTAACTCCTATATCCTTTGACAGCGAAAACGCGCCGATGCCGTAAACAATGCCGAAATTCACCGCCTTTGCCCTGCTTCTCATCTGAGAATTAACCATTTCAAGCGGCATATTAAACACCTGCGAGGCGGTGATTGCGTGAATATCATCGTTGTTGTTGAACGCGCGTATCATATTTTCGTCTTTGGCTATGTCGGCAAGCACCCTAAGCTCAATCTGTGAGTAGTCTGCGTCTACAAGCACACAGCCGTCCTTCGCTACAAAGAATTTTCTCAGCTCCCTGCCCTGCGGCGTTCTTACGGGAATGTTCTGCAAATTCGGCTCGGTAGAGCTTATTCTGCCTGTTCTTGTTTCGGTCTGATTAAAGCTGCTGTGGATTCTGCCGTCCTCCGATATTACCTTTAACAGTCCGTCACAGTAGGTTGACTTGAGCTTTGCAAGCGTGCGGTAATTCAGGATTTTATCAATGCACGGGTGATACGGGCGCAATCCCTCAAGCACCTCGGCGCTTGTTGAGTAGCCTGTTTTTGTCTTTTTGCCCATAGGAAGCATAAGCTTTTCAAACAGGGCAACGCCGAGCTGTTTAGGCGAGTTGATATTGAAAATATAGCCTACATCGTCATATATTGAGTTTTGCAGCTCGTCAATCGTTTTTTCAAGTGTTTTGCCGTATTCCTCTATTCCGTCCTTATCAACGGCAAAGCCGTAATGCTCCATTCTCGCAAGCACGGCAGCAAGAGGAATTTCTATATCGTAAAGCAGACTTTCCTGCCCGTTCTGCTTTATCCTTTCAAGCAGAACACCGCTTAAAATCAGCAGTCCTGCCGCCTTGGGCGCAAGCTCGTTATCGGTATCAAGCCGAGGAGTTGCTATTCCGTATTCTCCCATAAGGCGCACGGCGTCATATGAGCTTGCCGAGGGATTTAAAAGATAAGCCGCAAGCGAGGTGTCCAGCTCGGTTTTCTTAAGCTCTGTACCGAGCTGGACAGCCTTTTTATAAAGCGGCTTCACCGAATCGGTTATTACAGCCGCGTCAAGCGAAAACAGAGTGGTGTAGAAGCTGTCGTCAAGCTGTGTATCGGGAATATAAACCTTGCCGTCTGCGGCAAATGCGGCGCTGCCGTTTTCAAAATCATAAGCCAGAGCATACTTTTCGGCATTTGACAAGGCTGTGATAATATTTTCCGCCGTGTCGGTTACAAGAGCAAAGTCTTGTTGTATGCTCTCGGCAGGCGCACTGTCTGATACAGCCTTGTCAAGTCCGAGCTTCTTTATAAGCGAGAAAAACTCAAGCCTTGCCATAAGCGCGGCGGCTCCCTGTTTATCGCCGTCAGTCGGGATATAGTGTGAAAGCTCGGTGTCAATCGGCGCATTCTTAACAATCTCTCCGAGCATAAGGCTCAGGTAGGCATTGTCCTTGTCCTGCTCAAGCTTTTTGCGCATTGCAGGCTTTATTTCACTGCTGTCAATATTCTCATAAACGCCGTCAAGACTGCCGAATTTTCTTATAAGCTCTCCTGCGCCCTTTTCGCCTATTCCCTTAACTCCGGGGATATTGTCGGACGTATCACCCTGTATCGCCTTAATGTCTATAAGCTGTTTCGGCGAAACACCGTAGTCCTCGGCTATTTTCGCCTCGTCATATATTCTCACCTCGGGTTTGCCCATTTTAGTTGCGGCAAGCCTTACGGTTACACTCTCTGACACAAGCTGGAGGCTGTCACGGTCGCCGGTTGCAAGCACGCACTCACTGCCGTTGTCCTCGCAGACCTTTGCGAACGTACCGAGAATGTCGTCTGCCTCATAACCCTCGCACTCAACCGTTTTATAGCCGAGCTTTTGAAGAAGCTCCTTTATTATCGGCATCTGGGAGGCAAGCTCAGGCGGCATAGGCTTGCGGTTTGCCTTGTAGCCGTCATATTTTTTGTGGCGGAAGGTCGGTGCCTTTAAGTCAAAGGCTACCGCAACCGCGTCCGGCACAACGTCCTCTTTAATTTTTATCAGCATAGTCATAAAGCCGTAGACGGCGTTTGTAAACGTGCCGTCCTTTGTTGACAAAAGCTTTATTCCGTAAAACGCTCTGTTAAGTATGCTGTTGCCGTCAAGCACTAATAGCTTCATTTTATCCTCACATTTCCTTGTCAAGCAGTGTGTGTGTACTTACAACCTCGTTATTTTTGAGATAAACTCTCGCAACTCTTTTTCCGACTATGCAGGTTACCTCATAATTTATTGTGCCAATCCACCTTGCAATATCGTCTGCGCTCGGCGCATTTTTCTCTCTGCCGAAAACGGTTGCGGCATCGCCGATTTTTACATCTTCTATATCCGAAATATCGACCATACACTGGTCCATACAAATTCTTCCTCTGATTTTCGCCCTCTTGCCGTGAAGCAGAACATAGCCGTCCTTTGCAACAGAGCGCACATAGCCGTCTGCATAGCCTACAGGGATTGTTGCAAGCCTTGCTGTTTTGTCGGCTGTGTAGGTTCTGCCGTAGCTTACGGTCATTCCGGGGTGAATCTCTTTGGTGTGAGAAACCGCCGACTTTAATTCCATTACCGGCTGTAAATCAAGAGGATTTTTAATTTTGACCGACGGTACAAGACCGTAAAGCACAATGCCTGCTCTGACCATATCAAGGTGCATCTGCGGATAATCCTCAATCGCTCCGCTGTTGGCGCAGTGCCTTACCTTAAACTTAACACCCATCTGCTCAAGTCTTTTAACTGTATACATAAAATTGTCAAACTGATTTATTGTAAAGTCCTCTCCGTCCTCGCCCTCATCTGCAACGGCAAAATGCGTGAACACACCCTCCGTTTCAAACGACGGCATAGAGCAGATATTAAAGCCGTCCGATACAGCCTTATTATCCTCGCTCCTTGACTGACATAAAAGACCTATTCGGCTCATACCCGTGTCGAGCTTCAGGTGTATTTTGATTTTCACCCCTGCTTTTTCAGCGCACTCGTTGAGAGTCTCGGCATATTCAAGCGAATAGACAGCCTGAGAAATATTATTCTCGCTGAGCATTTCGGCGCATTCGGCAGGCGTGTAGCCGAGAATAAGAACAGGCTTTTTTATCCCTGCCGAGCGAAGCTGCATAGCCTCCTCTATATTTGAAACAGCGAACCAGTCTGCGCCCAGCTTTTCATACAAATGCGCCAGCATAACTGCGCCGTGACCGTAGCCGTCTGCCTTGATAACGCAGCACAGCATTGCGCTTTTGCTCGCTCTTTTTCTTATCTCTTTATAGTTATGAGCTGCCGCGTCAAGATTTATTTCTGCCCAGGTTCTCCTGATAAAATCCATCATATTTATATTTCTCCCGATTTCAATATATATCAAGCTTCAAACAGGAACGTACCTGTCCGTTCCTGTCTGACGCGCTGAATTTAAGGTACTCAAGACCTTATGCTTTCCTTAATTATATTACTATTACAGTTTATCGTCAAGCAACACACAGCGCAGCAGGCAAATAACGGGTAGTTTTTTACAAATTTTTCTTAGAAACGCACATTTTTTGTCAAAAGTATTGTACAACAGAAATTTTTATTGTATAATATAATTGATAAGATTTTCCACAATACTAAAATCAAGAGGTGTTTAAAAATGAAATTAAAAAAAGTAATCGCTGTCGCCTTGGCTGCAGCAACTCTGAGCTGCTCGGCTGTTTACGCCGCTTCTGCCGCCGGAGAGCTTCCTTCCTACTCAAAGTCCGTAAACGCTAAGCGAGGACAGGTTATAACAGCAAATATGTATGTTTCGCTTGACGCTTCCTCACCCACCAATATAAGCTCGGGTACGCAGGCTCATCTCAGCTATGACCCTGCTGCAATGAAGTATACTGCCGACGCTGAAAACGAGGTAATAAACACCGAATTCACCACAGGCAGCTGGCTTTTCAATCTTCACCCGTCAAAGCTCGGCGACGGTCACTTCCTTACCAGCGCAATGGACGCCTCCGCTTCAGGCGGCTATGACTTATCCTCCAAAAAGCTTCTTGCGGGTGTTACCTTTGATGTAACTACCTCTGGCGTTACAAGCTTTGACGCGGACATTCAGGAAATTTACGCAAATGACGAAACTGTAAGCTCGTTGCTTGATTATGGCAAGATTAATCTTGAAATTCTTATCGACGGCTATTCGCTCGGCGATGTAAATACCGATAAGAACATAAGTATTGCAGACGCAATCTCTCTCCAGAAGAAGATTGCAAATGTTTCGGATTTAAACGAGCTTCAGTATTCTCTCGGAGATGTTAACGGCGACGGCAATATTACAATCGCAGACGCTATAACAGTACAGAAGAAAATTGCAAACGTAATTGATATAATTTAAATCTTCACAAAAAATCCGCGGCGGCTTCATTTGAAGCCGCCGCTTTGT
>DKZT01000028.1:21592-22267 GCA_002493755.1 Ruminococcaceae bacterium UBA7067 | reverse complement strand
CCATTTGAAGCCGCCGCTTTGTTATGCATAAATATATAATACCGAAACTAAATAAGCCGCTCTTGTCTTTACTTCGTTCTGCCAATGTCGTGCCTGTAGTGCGCTCCATCAAAGCTGATTTTTCCAACAGCCGCATACGCCTTTTCAAGCGCCTCGTCAAGAGTTTTGCCGGTTGCCGTAACACCCAGCACTCTGCCGCCGTTGGTATAAAATTTTCCGTCGCTGTATTTTGTTCCTGCGTGATAAACCGTTGCGCCCTCTACCTGACCGTTTTCGTCCATACCGAACATCTCTATGCCCTTTTTGTACGATTCGGGGTAGCCGCCGCTCGCCATTACAACACAGGCTGAGCAATCATCGCTCCACTCAATGTCGATTTCATCGAGCCTTTCGTCGATAACCGCGTCTATAATATCAAGTATATCCGTCTTTAATCTCGGCAGGACAACCTGAGCCTCAGGGTCGCCGAAGCGCGCGTTATACTCAATAACCTTCGGTCCCTTCGGTGTCATCATCAGTCCGAAATACAGACAGCCCTTGAAGGCTCTGCCCTCCTTCTCCATCGCCGCAATAGTCGGCTTGAAGATTGTTTCCATACATTCCTCGGCAAACTCGTCTGTATAATACGGGTTCGGGCTGATTGTGCCCATACCGCCTGTGTTCAGACCCTTGTCG
>DKZT01000028.1:456-21294 GCA_002493755.1 Ruminococcaceae bacterium UBA7067 | reverse complement strand
TGTGTTCAGACCCTTGTCGCCGTCAAGCGCTCTCTTGTGGTCCTTTGATGAAACCATCGGCTTGACCGTTTTGCCGTCTGTAAACGACAGCACCGATACCTCGGGACCTGTCAGAAATTCCTCAATAACAACCTTGTTACCCGACTCGCCGAACTTCTTGTCCTCCATAATAGAGAGGATAGCCTTTTCAGCGTCCTCTACCGTCTGAGCGATTATAACACCCTTGCCGAGTGCAAGACCGTCCGCCTTTACAACAACAGGCGCGATATTATTGTCCTTAACATATGCTATCGCATCCGCCGAATTGTCGAACACCTCGTATTCGGCAGTCGGGATGCCGTATTTTTTCATAAGATTCTTTGAGAAAACCTTGCTCGCCTCGATAACAGCCGCCTTGGCGTTCGGGCCAAAAGCGCGGATTCCCGCTTCCTCAAATGCGTCAACCATACCTGCGGCAAGCGGGTCATCGGGAGCTACAAAGGCTAGGTCTATACTGTTTTCCTTTGCAAAGGCTACCATCTTCTCCTTATCCATAACAGGAATATCAACGCACTGAGCGTCCCTTGAAATCCCGCCGTTGCCCGGAGCGCAGTAAAGCTTTTCAAGCCTTGGACTTTTGAGTATCGCTTTAATAAGAGCGTGCTCTCTGCCGCCTGAGCCAATCATTAAAACATTCATCGGTCGCCCTCCTATTAATGGTGGAACAGTCTGATGCCGGTAAAGCACATAGCCATTCCGTACTTGTTGCAGGTGTCGATTACGTTGTCATCTCTGATAGAGCCGCCCGGCTGTGCGATAAACTCAACGCCGCTGCGCTTAGCTCTTTCGATGTTGTCGCCGAATGGGAAGAATGCGTCACTGCCGACTGAAACGCCCTTGAAGCCCTTGAGCCACTCTTTCTTTTCCTCTCTTGTCAGCACCTCAGGCTTAACCTTGAAGAACTGCTGCCATACGCCGTCTGCGAGAACGTCCTCGTGGTCATCGGAAATATAAACGTCTATCGTGTTGTCACGGTCGGGTCTGCGGATATTATCGACAAACTGAAGTCCCAATACCTTCGGATGCTGGCGCAGGAACCAGATGTCAGCCTTGTTTCCTGCAAGACGTGTGCAGTGGATTCTCGACTGCTGACCTGCGCCGACACCGATAGCCTGTCCGTCCTTTGCATAGCAAACGGAGTTTGACTGAGTATATTTAAGAGTGATAAGCGCAATCTTGAGGTCACGCTTTGCTTCCTCGGTAAAGGTCTTGTTCTCCGTTACCATATTTGAAAGCATTTCATCGTCAATCTTAAGCTCGTTTCTGCCCTGCTCAAAGGTGATGCCGAAAACGTCCTTGTACTCCTTCTCGGCAGGAACATAATCGGGGTCAATCTGAACAACAGGGTAGTTGCCCTTTTTCTTGCTCTTTAAAATTTCAAGAGCCTCGTCTGTATAGCCCGGAGCTATAATGCCGTCAGAAACCTCTCTCTTGAGAAGCGTTGCTGTTTCAACGTCGCAAATATCCGAGAGTGCTACCCAGTCGCCGTAGGAGCTCATTCTATCTGCGCCTCTTGCCTTTGCGTATGCGCTTGCAAGCGGAGAAAGCTTTAAATCGTCAACAAAGTAAATCTTCTTCAGTGTGTCCGAAAGCTCGGTTGCAACAGCCGCGCCTGCCGGACTTACGTGCTTAAAGGAAGCCGCCGCCGGAAGTCCCGTTGCAGCCTTAAGCTCCTTTACAAGCTGCCAGCTGTTAAATGCGTCAAGGAAGTTGATATATCCCGGCTTGCCGTTTAAAACCTTAATCGGCAGCTCGGCGTCGTTTTTCATAAAGATTTTTGACGGCTTCTGATTAGGGTTGCAGCCGTATTTCAGTTCAAGCTCTTTCATTTTCGTTCCCCCATTACTTGTTTTTATTGATTATTCTGCTTGTCATTTCAAGCGTTTCAAGGTCTATATATCTTACAAACAGCGAAACCTTATTATCCTCGTTAAGAGAGTTCCACAGCTTGTCGGCAAACTCGTCAATGCTGTCATTTCCAAGCTCAACAAGCTTAGGCTCGCCCTCAAAGCTCGGCAGAGGATTGCCGTCACACTTATAGGTGTGGATAAATCTGCCTTCGCCGTTAATCGGGTTTGTGTATGAGAATGTGTATCTCTGGCAGGATTCGGGGTTGCCGTTTGCGCTCTTAAGTATAGAAATTGCGTAGTTAAAATCGCCCTCGCCCGTTTTTACAACACTGCTGATTCTCGGGGTGTAGTTAGGAGCGTCAGGCTCAAACTCTCTTGTGCGCAGTGCCTGCTCAAAGGTGAGCTGATTGTTCATAAGCTCATAGATTGTATCGGTCTGGTCGCCGTTTGTTACAATCGTCTTGTTGCCAAGCACACGAACAGGCGCATAAATAATAAGCGACGGGTCTGAAAGCTTGCTCTCGTCAAATGCCTGAGTGCGAATGCCGTCACCGTCCTCTACAAACACACGGTTGCGGCTGTTCTCGCTTCTGCCCATAATAAAGTAAGCTATAACCGCGTTTTTGCCGTCACCGCTTTTTCCGACAAGAATGCCTCTGCCGGGATATGCGTTTTGCGCAAGCTCTTTTTCAATATTAATCATTTCCATTATTTCCAAACTCCCTTCAATTTGTGTTTTTTTAGAGTTGAGAGTGAAGAGTTGAGAGTGAAGTGAAGGTTGTCGCCGCTTTGCGGCTCTTTAATTCTGAATTATCTATACTCAAAACTCTAAACTCTCTTACAATATTATAACTTTTCCGTTTTCAACTCTCAGTTTATCCTGACAAAACAGCGAAACCGACTGCGGCAGGATTTTCCACTCCGCCTGCTCCATAACCCTTATTTGGAGGATTTCGGGTGTGTCGCCGTTTTCAACAGCAACTGCCTTTTGCATTATAATCGGTCCGCCGTCACATATTTCGTTTACAAAATGTGCCGTTGCGCCTGTAAGCTTTATGCCGCGCTCAAGTGCCTTTTCGTGAACACGCAGTCCGTAAAAGCCCTCGCCGCAAAATGACGGAATGAGCGACGGATGAATATTGATTATTCTGTTTTCAAAAGCCTTAATAACTCCGTCGCCGAGTATTGTCATAAAGCCTGCAAGCACGATAAGGTCAGCCTTTTCCTCTTGCAGAAGCGTTACCAAAGCGTTGTCATAGTCTCTCTGACACTGAAAATCTTTTCTTTTTATAACTCTTGTGCCGATGCCGTTGCGCCTTGCACGCTCAAGCGCATATGCCTTGTCGTTGCTCGAAACAACGCAGGTTATTTTGCCGTTTACAATTTCGCCGCTTTTTTCGGCGTCAATCAACGCCTGCAGATTTGTGCCGCCGCCCGACACCAACACGACTATATTCTTCAAGAGAGCACCTCCTTATAAAATGATAACTCCCTCGTCACCCGTTGTAACCTCGCCGAGGATTGTAGCCTTTTCGCCTGCATTTGTGAGAATTTCAACAGCCTTGTCTGCGTTCTCCTTAGCAACAGCGATAATCATACCAACGCCCATATTAAAGGTGTTGAACATATCTCTCTCAGAGATATTGCCCACACGCTGAATAACGTCAAAAATCGGAAGCACGGGAACAGACCATTTTTCAATCTTAGCGCACATTCCGGGCTTTAACATTCTCGGAATATTCTCGTAGAAGCCGCCGCCTGTGATATGCGAAACAGCCTTTACCTCAACCTTGCTCATAAGCTCCAGAACAGGCTTGACATAAATTTTTGTCGGTGTGATAAGTGTTTCGCCGAGCGGCTTATCAAGCTCGTCGTAGGTATCCCATATTGTTTTTGAGTTGATGCCGAAAACCTTTCTTACAAGCGAGAAGCCGTTTGAATGAACGCCGCTTGATGAAAGACCTATAAGCACATCGCCGGGTGCAAGCTTGCTGCCGTCAACAATCTTTTCCTTGTCAACAATACCAACGGAAAAGCCTGCGAGGTCATACTCGTTCTCCGGATAGAAGCCCGGCATCTCGGCTGTTTCGCCGCCGATGAGCGCACTGCCCGACTGCACACAACCCTCGGCAACACCCGATACAATCTCAGCCACCTTTTCGGGGTAGTTCTTGCCGACTGCAAGATAATCAAGGAAGAAAAGCGGAGCTGCGCCGCAGCAAACAACATCATTTACGCACATTGCAACGCAGTCGATACCGATTGTGTTGTGCTTGTTGAGCAAAAATGCAAGCTTAAGCTTTGTGCCAACACCATCTGTACCGGATACAAGAACAGGCTCCTTCATACCCGTAAGGTTAGGCGCAAACAAACCGCCGAAGCCGCCTATTCCGGAAACTACTCCGTCTGTTTTAGTCCTTGCAACGTGCTCCTTCATAAGCTCCACTGCTCTGTAACCAGCGGTAACGTCAACGCCCGCCGCCTTGTAGCTTTCGCTGAAACTCTTCATAGTTAATCTCCTTTTATGTTTATTTGTTTAGTTTATATATGTATTTTTCGTTCTGCTGATAATAATCGTGAACGTAGGGAAGCGGCTTGCCTGTTCCGGCTCGAATTGATGAATCCTTAAATCAGGTCTTGGCTCCCATTGAGGGGAGCTGTCGCCGAAGGCGACTGAGGGGTGTATGTTCGCTCTGCTGAAACTATTACAAGCATCCATCGGTTCGAACGCATCCTTCCACCGCAAGCGGTCCCCCTCCCTTGAAAGGGAGGCAACACTCGTTTCAACATTTATAAGAGCGACTCGGAACGGTCAAGACCGTTCCCTACGAACTCACAAACTTGTTGCGAAATTCATCTCCACTCTCCACTCTCCACTCTTCACTCTTAAAGCAAAGGCTTCAAGCTTCTTGTTTATTGATGACAATCTTCTTTAAGAATTTATCCTCATAAATCTCGCTGGGAACTGCCGCCGGATAATTGCCCGAGAAGCAGGCGTCACACAAGCCGACCTTAGCTCCCTTTGCAATGCTGTGCACACCCTCAAGGCTTAAATAGCCGAGCGAATCAGCGCCGATTTTTTTACAAAGCTCGTCCTGCGAAATATTGTTTGAAACAAGATACTTCTTGTCGCTTATCGCAATGCCGTAGTAGCAGGGATTCAAAAACGGCGGTGATGAAATCCGCAGGTGAACTTCCTTTGCTCCGGCGTCCTTTAACAGCTTAACGATATAAGCGCAGGTTGTACCGTGAACGATTGAATCGTCAGTAATAATTATCCTCTTGCCCTCAACAGCCGCTTTAAGCACATTAAGGCGCATTTTCAGGACATTTTCTCTCTCGGACACCTTGCGCTTTGCAAAGGTTCTTCCTATATATTTATTTTTGATAAGTGCAATTCCGTAGGGTATGCCCGATTCTATTGAATAGCCAAGCGCCGCCGACAAGCCGCTGTCAGGCACGCCGCAGACCATATCAGCCTCAACGGGATGCTCTCTGGCAAGGATTTTTCCTGCCTCCTGCCTTGCCATATAGACAGACACGCCGTCTATAACGCTGTCCGGTCTTGCAATATAAACATATTCAAACAGGCAAAGCGAGCTTCTGCCCGTGCAGTTGTCCCTGAAGCTGCGCAGACCGTTTTTGTCTATGACAACGACCTCTCCCGGCTCAACATCACGGATAAATTCAGCGCCGAGGCTGTCGAAAACGCAGGACTCTGAGGCAATCATATAGCTGCCGCCCTTTTTGCCGATACAAAGCGGTCTGAAGCCGTTGGGGTCACGCACGCCGATAAGCATACTCGGCGAGGTCAGCACAAGCGAATATGCGCCCTCAAGCTCCTTCATAGCATTCACAACGGTTTCCTCTATTGTGCCGTAGTTTAAGCGCAGGCTTGCGATAACATATGCGATAAGCTCCGCATTTGAGCCTGCCTGAAAAATTGCGCCGCCAAGCTCCAGCATTTTGCGAAGCTGTGCAACATTCGTAAGCGCGCCGTTGTGCGCCAAGGCGAGAGAGCCTTTTACATATCGCATAAGCAAAGGCTGTGTTGACTCAGGCGTTATAGTCTGCTCGGGACTGTAACAGACATGCCCTACTGCGATTTCACCCTTTGGCAGCTCGTCAAGCTCCTCTGCCGAAAAGCCCTCCGACACCGTACCTACGTGCTTTACGCATTTCATTTCGCCGCCGCTGTTTACAACGATACCTGCGCTCTCCTGTCCCCTGTGCTGCAAAGCAAGAAGTGCCTTGTACGTTTCAAGCACACAGTCGGTATCGCTGTCATTAGCGTAAATTCCAAACACGCCGCATTCGTCCTGCGGAGAGTCGGAAAAACAAAAATTTTTCTCCTTAATCACAGCTCAGCCACCTTGCTCTGTATTGCGTCGTCTTTCTTCAGAACTCCCTCAACCATATCTGCCTTTTTTGAGTCAAGCTTCTGTGCCAGCTCCTCGTTCGACAAGGCAAGCATCTGAATTGCAAGCAGAGCTGCGTTTGTCGCACCGCCCACTGCAACAGTTGCAACAGGGATTCCGCTTGGCATCTGAACTGTTGCAAGCAGTGCGTCCAAGCCGTCAAAGGTTGACTTAATAGGAATACCTATAACAGGCAGAGTTGTGTGAGCCGCCAGAACTCCTGCCAGATGAGCCGCCATACCTGCTGCGGCAATAATCACGCCAAAGCCGTTCTTCTTTGCATTCTTCGCAAAATCAGCCGCAAGCTCGGGTGTTCTGTGCGCCGACATAATATGAACCTCAAGCGGAACACCGAAATCCTTTAAAGTTTTAATCCCGGCGGAAACAACCGGAAAATCGCTGTCGCTGCCCATAATAACGGCTACTTTTTTTACATCTGCCATTTCAGTCATCCTTTCAGTTAAATGCAAAAAAGACTGCGGTTGTACGCAGTCTTAATTTTGCAAAAAGTTTGATTTTATAAATTTGCGCAATGTGCCCGCAAACGCAAAGCATAAGTCGAAGCAATTAAGCTTAAACGCCACGGCACACACCCCCAAAACAATCTCTCTTTATATTGTATTTCATTTGGGGAATAAATTCAAGTCCCTGCAGGAATTTTGAGGTAATTTTAATAATAATAGTTCTTATTATTGCTTTACCTTTGGCTCATCGTTCTTGATAATTTCCTTAAATGAGGTTGCAAGACCTGCAAGCGACTGGATTTCAGACGGAATAATAATCTTGGTTGCTCTGCCATCGGCAGCCTTCTGGAATGACTCAAGGCTCTTGAGCGCAATAACAGCCTCGCTCGGCTGAGCCTCATTGAGCATTCTGAGAGAGTCTGCATAAGCCTTCTGAACCGACAAAATAGCCTCGGCTTCACCCTGAGCCTCGCGGATTTTAGCCTCCTTGATAGCGTCAGCCTCAAGAATTGCACTTTCCTTACGTCCCTCTGCAATGAGGATTGCGCTCTTCTTTTCGCCCTCTGCGTCAAGAATCTTTGCACGTCTTTCACGCTCAGCCTTCATCTGCTTCTCCATTGCTTCCTGAATTTCTCTCGGCGGAAGAATGTTCTTAAGCTCAACTCTCTTAACCTTGATACCCCACGCATCGGTAGCCTCGTCAAGGATAATTCTTATTCTCTCGTTAATATCATCACGTGATGTGAGTGTGTGGTCAAGCTCTAAGTCACCGATGATGTTACGCAGGGTTGTAGCCGTAAGATTTTCGATAGCGAAAATCGGGTCAACAACACCGTAGGCGTAAAGCTTCGGGTCTGTTATCTGAAAATACACAACCGTGTCAATCTGCATTGTTACGTTATCCTTTGTGATAACAGGCTGAGGCGGAAAATCAACAACCTGCTCCTTAAGGGAAACCTTCTGTGCAATTCTGTCTATAACGGGAATCTTAACGTGCAAGCCCTGACCCCATGTAGACGAATACGCTCCGAGCCTTTCAATAACAAATGCGTTCGACTGTGATACAACCTTTATGTTTGACACAATCACCAGCAAAACGATAATAGCAATTACAGCGATAATAATTAATGCCGCAATATCCATAATAAACCCTACCTTTCTTTCTGTTCACTAATCAGTATTATTTTACAAGCGAATAAACCTCTTCGACAATAAGCTTTGTGCCTTTGATTTCAAGCACCTTGACTCTTGTGCCGCTTTTTATTTCATTTCCGTCACGGCTGACAGCCAGCCAGTAATCGCCGAGCACCTTAAGCTCACCGTCACAGTCGCGCGTAATGTCCTTTGTGAGAGTTGCTTCACAGCCGATAACCCTGTCAAGATTAGTCTTAACCGCAGCTCCCTTAAGCTTAAGCTTCTTGACTATCGGTCGCGTAAGCACAAGCGACAGCGTTGTTACGGTTATAAACACAAAAAGCTGAATCACTATGTTGTCTGTAAAAATACAGCTTATTGCGCCGCCGATCGCACCCAAGGAAAACCAGATTGAAATCAGCTGAGATGTCCCCGCCTCAACGAGCAGAGCAAACAGCGCAAGACCAATCCACACAAACGGCATATATGTCTCCATTGTCATACCTCCCTTCGCTTATGATAAGCATACAGCAAATCGAGCATTTTTGCAATATTTCTTAAGCAACTGATATAATTATTACAATTAATTCACACTCAGATAGTATGCCTCATTGCCATAGTGCCTGCACTATGATATAATGCTATTTAGAGATTCATATAATGTAATTTGAAGAAGTTTTGAGTTTAGAGTTTTGAGTTTTAAGCTTTTAGTGTAGTGGACAGAAATGTGAAATGAGGTCGTAGGGAACGGTCTTGACCGTTCCGGTTCGCTCTGCTGAATGTTGTATGCTCTTCACTCTCAACTCTCCACTCTAAAATAACTCCCGATTGGAAGTGATATTATGCAAAACGATGCGCTTGACGCAGGCATCAGACCCGGAGGACTCAGAAGCAAGCAGGACATAAAAATTCTGATTTGCTATATTCTTGAAAAAACCGGACTTAAGCTTTCGTGCCAGAGCCTTGAGCAGGCGCTGATAAGCTCACAGCTTGTTAATTATTTTGAGGTTTCGGACTGCATCAGCGACCTTATAGCCAAGGGAAATTTGAAAATTGAGGACGAATACTGCGTTCTTACAAGCTCAGGCAGCCGAATTGCCGCCGAGCTGGAGGAAAGTCTGCCGCCGTCAGTCCGTGACCGCGCCGTCGGAACAGCGCTTACCCTTTATGAAAAGGAAAAGCGAGAGCGCGAAAACAAAGTGAATATCACACCCAGCAAAACCGGGTTTGATGTTGAGTGTAAAATCCTGGGCGGCGAGGACGGCGACCTGCTTTCATTATCACTCAGCGTTGCCGACCGCGAGCAGGCAAAAATAATTAAAGAGCATTTTCTTGAAAAGCCTGATATAATTTACAGCGCAGTAATTGCACTGCTTACAGGCAACAACGACTTTGTAAAGGATACGCTTGAAAGACTTTCCGAGAAGAGTTGAGAGTTGAGAGTTTTGAGTTTGGAGTTGATAAGAGTTCTTATTAATTCAAAGAGCCGCTTGCGGCGACAACTACAACTCCACTCTTCACTCTTCACTCTCAACTCTTATACACAAGCACAAAAGCAGCCGCTTTTCAGCGGCTGCTAATTTTATTTGTTATTCTTTTTGTTTCTCACTTGCGGTAATAACGGCCAATCTGATTCTTTTTGTTGCCCTGTGTTGTGAACACTGCAAGCGATAGAGTTGAGATAAAGAACAGGATCGCGGCAACCCAGATGAAGGTTGAAGTAGAGCCTGTCTTAGCTGTGCCCTTGCCCTGTGTAGTTGTTGAAGCAACTGTTGTTGTCTTTGTTTCAGGCTTTGTAGCTGTGGTTACCGAAGTAGCCTTTGTTGTTTCGCCGTCCTTGGTGCTTGTCGGAGCCTGTGTCGGCTTCTCTGTCGGAGCAGGTGTCGGAGCTTCTGTCTCCGGCTCTGTTTCCTCTGCGGCTTTAATCTGAGCCTCTAAAGCCTTTATAAACTCAGCGTCTGCAATGCCGTCAACCTCAAGAGCGAAGTTTGTCTGAGCAAGCTTTACAGCGTCCTGTGTTTTTTCATCGAATATGCCTGATGCCTCGCCGTTCATAAAGCCTGCTTCAATGAGAAGCTTCTGAAGAGCTGTTACATCTGTGCCTGTGTAACCGAGCTGGAGATTTGAATAATCAGGTGACTTAACAGCAGCGTCCGAAAGGAGAAGAGCAAACTGGTCGTCTGTCATTTCGTCAACAGGCTTAAGCTCTGAAGCCTTGAAGTATGCCTGCATTGCATCGTATGTATCCTGATCGAACACTCCGTCGATATCGCCGAAGTAATATCTGAGCTCAGCAAGTCTTGACTGGAGCTGAGAAACCTTTGTGCCTTCACCGCCGAGTGCAAGCTTGTCTACCTTTGGCGGCTCTGTCGGAGCAGGTGTCGGAGCTTCTGTCTTCTTCTCTGTCGAAGCCTCTGTTGCTGCTTCAGTTGCTGCGTCTGTTACAGGCTCTGTTGCCGGATCGGTAGCCTCTGCGGCTTCACCGAAATCAGTTGCTACATCAGTAGCCTCCTGTATGCCGTTGCTGTATGTAGGAGCCTGTGTAGGCTCGGTTTTCTTATCTGTCGGAGCTTCTGTTATCTTCTCTGTCGGAGCTTCATAGCTGTCGAGAGCCGCCCATGTGTAAGGACCAACCTCGCCGTCACAAAGAAGACCCATATCCTTCTGGAACTGCTTTACACAAGACTCTGTGTACTGTCCGAAGTAGCCTGTTACATCTTCGTTGTAATAGCCTGCGGAAATCAAAGCGTTCTGGAGCTTCTTAACCTCATTGCCTTCAGAGCCTACTCTCAGGATTCCGTCATTATATGAAGGCTTGCTGTTTGAATTTCCGTTTGAATTATTGCTTGATGAACCGCCGTTTGACGGAGCACTGTAATCTGTCTGGCTGTATGCGCTTGTCGGAGGCTCGATGTTTGAAACACCGTCTGAACCGAAGGTGTATTTTACGCCGTCAAGTGTTCTTGATGTGCTTACAACATACTGTCCATTCTCATAGTAGTAGCTGTCGCCGTTGTAGAGAACCCAGCCTGTTGTCGGATAGCTTACGCCGTAAATCTTGAACCACTCAACCCAGCGAAGCTCGTTTATTGAGCCGTAGCACATATCGTAGTATGAGCTTCTTGCGTCTACTGCAAGTCCGTTGCCGACATAAACGCCAACGTGACCCGGCATATGAAGACCGAGACCGTGTATTCTCGGAATACCGCTTGAAACATAACCCCACTCGCTTGAAGAAGCAAGCATATCGGTTCTTATTCCGCCTACACCGTTATATGAATAGATAAGTCCCGAGCAGTCAACAGCGCCGGGGGTAGCTCCGCCCCAAACATACTCCCACTGCTCATAGTAGGCGTTAAGGCAATAAGCGCTGAGGCCTACGCCCGTGCTTGTAGCGGCAAAAGCAGAAACTGTTCCGACTGCTATAATTGAAAAAATTATTGCAACTGCCAAAAGCAGCGAAATCACAGCCTTGCCTGTTTTCTGAAATGAATTCTGCATTGGTTTTTACCTCCTGAAATCCTTGTATACAACAAATCATCGTATATTCAACTTGTTTTTCTTTAAACACAAAAACTTGGAAATAAAATTTGATTAATGTCCGAAAAACCGAACCGTAAAGAAAAACTGTAACAATTTGGTTACAGTGTAACACAATCCTTTGTGAAATTCAAGTAAATTCGGAAAATAAGGCAATTTACATAAAATTTTTTCAGCTTTTTGTTGTTATTTTAACCAAGTCATAGCCTCCGGCGCATTCCAATTTCTTAAAATTACGATTTTTCCGCATAAATTCGCTCTTTTTTAATTTTAACCTTTTGGTTACAAAGGTGTAACATTATTACAAATTTATACAATTTGTGATTCAATTTTCGTATTTGCGCAGCTTTATGCTGTTTCTATACAAAGAAAATCTATTGAAAATCATCTCTGTATTGTAAAATAGGTTTGTAATTTGTTACCTTTGTAACAGTCTTTGCTATTCCTCCCTTAATCATCTAAGCTAATCCAACCGCAAAGTATCTCCTCAAGAATCTGCATCAGATGCTCGGGAGCTACTTCATTTTTGTTAAGAAAATCCGCAACCCTCATTGCAAATTCCTCGTCACCAGTTATATTTTCTATTACAATTTTTGCACCGTCATCAATTTTAGCTTTTATTCCGTACTGCTCAACATCTGCACCATCTGAATTGACAATCAGATAGCGTTCTTTGTTTTTTATGCAACAGCTCAACGCTATACAGCCCCCAAACTTGCCTCAACAAAAAATCTTTATACATATTAATATACTGCCCCTTAACACCTATATTATACTATTTTTACATATTTTTAACAATTCAACTAAGGTTGATTTTTCTATATCTTGTATTTGTGAAAACTAAAGCAACATTTCCTTGTTTGATTATACTTTTTGTGAAACAATTTCACTAGCGCAGAGAAACCGCACCTTTGTTGTAAATTTATGTAGAACAATAGTCACATTTGATATTTTTTCAATTGAGTGTGTTACAGCGTGATAAGCTCGTCGTATTATTCGTGCTTCCTTAACTTCACGGCACAAATTTCTGTTACTTAATGCCGTTAATTTCAGCATAATTTATTATTGATAAATGCATTTCAGTAATGTAGAATATATTTGATAATATAATAAAAGTTAGGGTGGAAGGATTTTGACTACACTATATCTCGCAGTACCCTGCTATAACGAGCAGGAGATTCTTAACGACACAACACAAAAGCTCATTCACAAAATGCAAACGCTTATTGACAGCGGAAAAATATCCGCCGACAGCAGGATAATGTATATTGACGACGGCTCAAAGGACAGCACATGGAAAATCATTGAGTCGCTTCACAACGAGCACGAGCTTGTAATCGGGCTGAAGATGTCACGCAACCGAGGTCATCAGAACGCTCTTTACGGCGGACTTATGGTTGCAAAAAAGTATGCTGACGCAGTAATCTCAATAGACGCCGATTTGCAGGACGATATTGACGCCATTGACAAAATGCTTGAAAAATACGAAAACGGCTGTGACATAGTCTACGGCGTGAGAAGCAAGCGTGAAACCGATACCTTTTTCAAACGCTTTACAGCCGAGGCATTCTACAAGATACTGAAATTCCTCGGAGCGGAGGTTGTTTACAATCACGCCGATTACAGGCTGATGAGCAAACGTGCGCTTGATGAATTTGAAAACTTCGGTGAGGTCAATCTGTTTTTAAGAGGAATCGTGCCGATGATAGGCTTTAAAACAGACACGGTAGAATACGAACGCCGTGAACGTCTTGCCGGCGAGAGCAAATATCCGCTGAAAAAGATGCTTGCCCTTGCGTGGGAGGGAGTAACCTCGCTTAGCATAAAGCCGATTCGCTTTATCACGGTGCTGGGCGCAATTGTATTTATAGTAAGCATATTAATGCTGATCTACTCGCTGATTTCTCACTTCACGGGTCAAACCACGCTCGGTTGGACAAGCCTTATCGTGTCTATCTGGGCGCTCGGCGGGCTTCAGCTTCTCGCTATCGGTATCATCGGCGAATATCTGGGAAAAATCTATCTCGAAGCAAAGCGCCGTCCGAGATTTATAGTTGAAAAATTTTTAAATTAACCCTCTGAAAGGCGGACTAATATGAAAAAGCTTATTTCCCTCTTTGCCGCTGCGGCGGCTGTACTGCTTCTTTTCGGCTGTGACGCAGGCGGTCAAAGCGATTTAAACGCTTCAAAAATCACACCAAGCCAAAGCGTACTGCAAAAATATCCCGGTCTTAAGGGCGAATACTACGCTGACGGCAGTGATGCCGACGATGCTGCCGCCGCGCTGATAAACAAGGTTATCCCCGATATTCTCAAGCAGGAAATTAACAAGGAAAACAGCGAAGAGGTAAACACGCTTGAGGTTTCGGCTTACGACATTTCAAGCTATGACGATGGCGATGTTGCCACACTGACCATAAACGCCGTATTGAACGGCGGCGAACCTATGAGCCGCACTGTGCTTGCGTTTATCAAGAGTGAAAAAACAGACAGCGGCTATCGCAGCTACTTCTTAAGCTACCACAATATGGACCAGACCGACACCGCAGACGATGAAATAAAGCGTCAGATGCTCCAAAAGAGCCTTGAGCAGGCTGAAATAGGTGTCACTGCTCAGGAGGAAACCAAGGCTGAGAGCGAAGTAAAAACCGAAACAAAGGTTGAAACGAAAACCGAAGCAAAAACCAAAGCTTAAACCGATATATCATAACACAAAGTCTGCTGATTCGGCAGACTTTTATTTTTAATTTTCGTTTATGTATAATTATACTATTTGTATATTAATAACGCTTCTTTTTTCGCTCAAGTGGGTTTAAATTGCGTTTGAAATAATGTAAAATAGAATATTGTGATTAAATATTATTTTTGAGGTGTAAAATGAATTTTTCCAAGGAAGAGCTTTTAAAATACAGACAACAGATTATGGAAAACGAAGTTTCCAATATGAACAATATGCAGAAAAAGGCGATATTCAAGGCAAAGGGTCCCGTACTCATTCTTGCCGGCGCAGGCAGCGGCAAGACAACCGTACTTGTAAACCGAATTGCAAGCCTGATAAAGTACGGCATAGCCTACAACAGCGAGTTTATCCCCTATGACCTCACCGAAGATGAAATCGCCGAAATAAAGCAATGCGCCGAAACAAAGCAAAGTCCGAGCGACGCTCTTGCCCGCCGTCTTGCAGTGAACGCTCCACAGCCGTGGCAGATTCTCGCCATCACCTTTACAAACAAGGCGGCAGGCGAGCTTAAGGACAGAATATGCGCCAAAATTCCCGAGGGCGGCAACGACATCTGGGCGGCAACCTTCCACTCAACCTGCGCCCGTATGCTCCGTGTTTACGGCGACAGAATAGGCTACTCAAACAATTTCACGGTATACGACACAGACGACCAGCGCAGGGTTATAAAGGAATGTCTTAAGTCGCTGAACATTGACGAGAAAATTCTGCCGCATCGCACTGCACTCAACAAAATTTCACGTGCAAAGGACAAGATGATAACTCCCGAGGAATACGCAAAGCGTGCAGGCAACGACAACCTTGAAATGACGGTTGCAAAAATTTATGAGCTTTACGAGAAAAAGCTCAAATCAGCAGACGCTATGGACTTTGACGATTTGCTGTTCAACACTGTTAAGCTTTTTGAGGAATCGCCCGAGGTTTTGGAGTACTATCAGAGAAGATTTAAGTACATAATGGTTGACGAGTATCAGGACACAAGCACAGTGCAGTACAGGTTTGTAAGTATGCTTGCAGACGCACACAAGAACATCTGCGTTGTAGGAGATGACGACCAGAGTATTTACAAGTTCAGAGGTGCGACTATTGAGAACATACTGAGCTTTGAGGACAGTTACCCCGATGCCGAGGTTATCCGCCTTGAACAGAATTACCGCTCAACGCAGGTTATTCTTGACGCGGCTAACAACGTGATAAAGAACAACAAGGAGAGAAAGGGCAAGACCCTGTGGACAGCCAACAAGGGTGGCGAAAAGATTATACAGCACAAGGCGCAAAACGAGCGTGACGAGGGCAACTACATTGCACAGACCATCTCAGAGCTTGTCGGCAAAGGCAGAAAATTCTCGGATTTTGCGGTACTTTACCGTATGAAGGCTCAGTCAAACTCAGTTGAACAGAGCTTAAGCCGCAACGCTATCCCCTATCGTCTTATCGGCGGTCACCGCTTTTATGACAGAGAGGAAATCAAGGACATAACCTCGTACTTAAGCTTTATCAACAATCCGTCCGATGACGTAAGGCTCAGGAGAATCATCAACAAGCCGAAGCGAGGAATCGGCGACACCACAATCAACCACGCCGCAGAAATTGCAGGAGTTATCGGCACAAGCATTTATGAGGTTATAAAGCACTGCGACGAGTACGCTCCGCTGAAAAGGGCGAGTGCAAAGCTCAAGGAATTCTGTGCGCTTATGGAGCCTCTTATCGAAATGGCGCACAATGAAAGCAACGATTTAGAGGAAATCTACCACGCAGTTTTAGAGAAAACGAATTACATAAGCTGGCTGAAAACCGAAAAAGAGGATCACGCAGAGCGAATTGAGAATATCGACGAGCTTTTGTCGAGCATAGTAAAATACGAGGACGACAACCCCGATGAAGCAACGCTCAGCGGATTTTTGGAGGAAATATCGCTGTTCACAGACGTTGACAATTATGACCAAGAGGCTGACTGCGTTGTACTTATGACGCTACACGCCGCAAAGGGACTTGAATTTCCTGTTGTGTTTATTCCGGGAATGGAGGACGGTATCTTCCCGGGTATGCAGTCGATAATGAGCGAGGAAGAAATGCAGGAGGAACGCCGTCTAGCGTATGTCGGCATCACAAGGGCAAAGGAAGCGCTTTATCTTGTGAACGCAAAGGAGAGAATGCTGTTCGGCTCAACCCAGCGCAACCGTGCATCACGCTTTCTTGACGAAATCCCAAGCGAGCTTATGGAGTACACCACAAGCGTGCCGAGCTTTCCGTCCTCGTTCGGAGGCGGCACAGTCGGAATCGGTCAGAACACCTTTACAGGCGGTTTTGGCAGCTTTGGCGGCAACAAGCCGAGCGCCTTCCCGAAGCCGAATATACCGAAAAAGCCTACTACGACAGGATCAGGTCAGACCTTCAAGCCGGGCGACAGGCTACGCCACTCCGCATTCGGCGAGGGCACGGTTATAACCGCAACACCGATGGGCAACGACACAATGCTGGAGATAGCGTTTGACACCGTCGGCACAAAGAGAATAATGCAGAATTACACAAAGGTAGAAAAGCTGTGAATAAAGCATAGATGATTAAACCCCGGAATTAAAGGCGTTTGCACCTTAATTCCGGGGTGATTTTTCTCAAGAAGATTTAATCTGCATATTGCTCAAAATAAATTGATTTATCCTCTTCTGCTTTCCAAAAGAAATTCTGAGAACGATTAACGAGTACAACTCTACAAGTACCGGAATCAACAGTCAATTCCGACTTTGGTGCGGCGTTATCAAGAAACGAATAAATCCGGTAATCCCAACTTAACGATTGAATAAAATGCTTGGATTTGGCATTGCGGCAATATTTCATTTCATTCCCATCCAATGTCACCGTACCGTCCTCTGGTTTCTCTTTTCCTGTAATTCCAAAATAATAAAATGTTTTATTTGTTTCTTTATTATATTTTGCAATTCTTGGTTCTGTGGTACCCATATTTCCTTTTTCCACCGGCTGAATAAATTTATTATCCTCAGAATTAAAATCAACAAGTTTATACTGTCCATTGATTTTTGTAAGAGAATAAATTTTATATTCAGAGTTATCAACTACAAAAACACAATCACCGTAATCGTAAGTATCAATATTTTCTGTGCTTATATTTTTATATGCTAACGAATCGTTAATTGAATCAAAGGTCATAAAATATCCCTCATAAGGATATTTTGAAAGAAAGGCAATAGCTACAAAAAGAACAATCAGAAAGATGTATGTGATATATACCCCGCGCTTAAACCGCTTGTCTGTGTGCATCTTTTTGTAAAGCTCAGGGTTTCTTTTCTTACCAAAAAACACTAACTTCTTACTCTTAACCAAAGCAAATACAATAATCGCATAAACAACCGGAACAAGTATAATCCTGATAATATAATACATAATAAGTCCTCGCTTTTATTAAGTTATAGTCAAAAGCTGAACGCTTAAAACAGCACAAATGCGGCTAAAAGAATTCCAACAACCTCAATGATTATTGCGGCAATTTGAAGCAAAGATATTTTTAAAAGAAAGTGTTTACATGGCACGGTATCTTTACCTATTTTTTTACATAAAAATAATAAACTACAGTTATAATAAAGCAAATAAGATTCGCCGTTACCCAAACAAATAAAAGCAACGCATCTAAAGAGAACATATCATGACTCGTAGGGTTCGACAAAGGCATATCAGCAAAGTAGTGCATCCAATAATCAAATATCAGCGCAAAAGCGGCAATCAAACAGTTGCCCACTGCATAGCCTTTAACTTGTTTATAGGTTGTCACTTTTAAATTATTCTTTATTTCATCAGAATAATTATATTTGCAAAGAATTATAACCAGATAAACAATTAAGATAAAAGCATTTAAACCATAATTAAGCAACGAATAATAAGGTGCATGTTCAGGTAAAATATGAAGGCAAAAAAATAGCGAATACATCAGTTGACACAAGCCAAACCAAGCTGCGTTTATTGCCACAATAGGGTTTATTTTTGTACTGTCGCTTAAAAGAAGTCTTGATGATTTCACATAAAGAAAAACCGTGATACCTATAAACAACGCTAAAATAACAGCATTCCATAAGCCTTGTCCGTTAGAAATATAATATTGCGGAACAAACCACGCAACATTGCTTGTCGGGAACAGATATGTACTGCCGCTTATGAAGCAATAAATCAGATTTATCACGCTTGATACTATTTGAAAAGCTTGATACAACACAATTACGAGGCAAAATATTTTTATTGCTTTTTTCTTTTTCATCACGAAATTATTCCACATCCTTTATTCCCCATTCTCTTTTATTTTGATCTTCCCAACAATTCACTTGAACATTCATAACCACAGTGTTTATTATCGCTAAAGATGTTCCTATTACAAACCCCAAAATAGGATTGGCTGCAAATGCTATAGCTAGTAATATGCCAGTTGCAGCAAATACACCCTCTTCTATAATAGCCAATGTTTTTTGACCGTTATTAAGCCAAGGATTTGTTACATGTGATACGATGTTAAGAGGAGTCGTAAATGCATAAGTCGCAGCTGCAAGTCCGCCTGATAGAGCTCGACTTCCTTGGGTTGAGGCAATAGAAAAAACTGTTCCGGTATTGAATGACACAGCTGTACTTGTCATTGATAAAGCAGAACTGGTCGCATTGCTATAAGCGTAAATAGGATCTCCGCTGTCATTAAAGCCAACAACCCGGTCACTGCCTGTTAATCCCATTGAATCATTGTACCAATCTATGTGGGAATTCAGATAATTCCTATATTCCTTATTACATTTTGTACAGTTTGATATATACTGATAGCCATGATCTCTGCAAGTTGTTCCTTCAGGATCATAATTCATTATCGGATTATTTTTGCAATACGCATTCATATTGCTATCCAGAATACCCAAGCCCGTCTGGAAATAGCCATCGGCATTCAGGAACCTATGTGTTACTGGGTCATAGTAGCGGCTCATCAGATAATACATACCTGTTTCGGTATCCATATAGTACCCACGATAGCGGAACGGGTTGAGGTTGCCGACATGGGTTGCACTTGTTATTGCATTGCCGTTACCGTCAGAAATCGAGGTAACATTGCCCCAAGAATCGTATGTGTATTTCGCTGTAAGATCGCCGGCATCGGTGTATATACCGACAATATCACCACGCCAGTTGTGAGTATAGTAGTATATATTTTCATCGTCGCTTGGTGTTAAGCGATAACTCACCGCACAGAGCGTACCGTTTGAGTCGTAATAATAATGGAAATATTTTTCGCCTCTCTCAGCAAATCGCCTAATTTTTTTAAAATGGCGATTTGCTGAGGTAAAAATATTATAGCTAAATCAGCTCAAAATCAATTTTGGAAATTATATTATTATCGTCATAAGTTATCGTTATCAAATAACCATCACTAGTATAATGAGTTGAAACTCTTGGAATATCCGCTCTTCCAGTATAAAGAAAAATGTAATCACCTTTTGGATCAAGCATTTTTACATCTGCTAATTGTTGACCGATGGATAAAAGATTGAAATCAGATTTTGAATTCCTATCACGATAATAAAGAGGAGCTTCCTTCCTTCGCATTTTATAAAATATCTCTATATCCGACTCTGTATATCCACTATTAAGCAATAATTCATCAATAGTTATAATTGTATCATTATAATATAGTTGTCGAAATAATAAATATGTCTTTAATCGACAATAAACTGTGTTAGCTGAATATTGTGGATTACAAGGATCATCATCAAGTACATAGTCAAGTAATTCAACGGAATCACAAATAAACCATCGCACAATCTCTTCAACACATTGATTTATCGCGTTTTCTATAAAATGATTATCCAGCAATCATTTGCACTCCCTCCACAAGCACTCCACAAAGTACCGGTATAGCAGCATCATCCATTATCCCAATAACTGTAGCATCATCAACGGTAAGTAATACAATACCAACTCCTGAACCAACTATCATTGATGCTCCTAAGATGTAATTATTAATTTCAAAAGTGTTATCGTTTTTAAACTCATGCGTTCTTACATGTCCATCCGGATATCTATGTTCATGGGAGCCATCGGGATATTGAACTGTCCATCCTGGTCCGCCATGTTGTGTATTATCTGGTATCCATACTCCACCATCATCAGATGGCCACCCTCTACCATTCCCATTAGGATTTTTAACTTTCTGTGGATTTTTATTTTTTTTTGGTGGTTTATATCCAGATTCTGGATTTGGTTTTTTCTTAGGATCTACCGTTTGATTTTTTTGACTGTAAGCCACATTATTTGAAGCCGTATCTCCACTAAATCCAATTAATATCCCAGCAGCTAAGACTGCAAGTCCAATCAAAGCAAGGATTGAATGTCCATCAGGGTCAGAGTACATGACTGGGTTATTATTAGCATAGGCAAATACATTAAATCCTGGTAAACCTGTTCCAGGATTTAATTGTGAATCTGCATTGACGAACCTATGCGTTACCGGATCATAGTAGCGACTCATCAGGTAATACATACCCGTCTCTGTATCCATATAGTAACCACGATAGCGGAATGGGTTGAGGTTGCCGATATGAGTTGAGCTTGTTATTGCATTGCCGTCACCGTCGGTGATAGAGGTAACATTGCCCCAAGAATCGTATGTG
>DKZT01000028.1:0-166 GCA_002493755.1 Ruminococcaceae bacterium UBA7067 | reverse complement strand
CAAGAATCGTATGTGTATTTCGCTCTGAGGTCACCGTTGCCGTTGTATATACCTACTATATCTCCTCGCCAGTTGTGAGTGTAGTAATATGTATAATCCGTTCCGTTCGGGGTCAGGCGATAGTTCACCGCACAGAGAGTAGCGTTTGAGTCATAATAATAATGGA
>DKZT01000065.1:5877-7328 GCA_002493755.1 Ruminococcaceae bacterium UBA7067 | reverse complement strand
CCAGCTGAGCTATACCCCCAGATATTTTGTTGTGATAAAAAAGGGAAGAGGAAATAAAAAAACGCTTAACCAACATTCCGTTAAGCGTATGGAGCGGATGACGAGGCTCGAACTCGCTACCTCCACCTTGGCAAGGTGGCGCTCTACCAGATGAGCTACATCCGCAAATTGTGCGGAGAAACTGATTTCTCCGCTTAAGGCAATATGGCGACCCGGAACGGGTTCGAACCGTCGACCTCTAGCGTGACAGGCTAGCGTTCTAACCAACTGAACTACCGGGCCAAATGTGGTGGGAACAATAGGGCTCGAACCTATGACCCTCTGCTTGTAAGGCAGATGCTCTCCCAGCTGAGCTATGCTCCCACATAAGCCGTCGCAACAACATCTTGTGGTTTGTAACCGCTTGGTCATCAGCGACGGTTATTATAATACTACATAACGGATGAAAAGTCAACACTTTTTTTGAAAAAAATTCAGTTTTTTTCTTTTTTATTTTTCAGCTCAATAATTTGCCTTAAATCCTCAGAGCCGAAAACATACTTTTTGTTGCAGAAATTGCAGGATACCTCAGCGCCGCCGTCCTCTTCAATCATCGCTTCTATCTCATCGTTATTCAGTGAAGCTATTGAATTGATTACACGTTCGCGGCTGCAGCTGCAAACATAGTGTACGGGAAGCTCATCAATAATTTCAACATCAAAGCCCTGCAATGCCGTGCGGCAGATTTCCTCTACGCTCATACCCTTTGCAAGCATCGTTGTCATTGGCTCTAAAGAGGATATGTTTTTCTCAAGCTTATCGCAGGCTGCTTCGTCTGCACCCGGAAGAAGCTGTATTAAAAAGCCGCCTGCAAGCATTACCTCGCCGTCCTCCTTGTCGAGAAGAACTCCAAATCCGCAGGCTGTCGGTATCTGTTCGCTCTGAACATAATATGAGGTTATGTCCTCGGCTATTTCGCCTGTTGCAAGCTCTGCGCGGCTCATATACGGCTCGCCTGTGCCGTAATCACGCATAACGTCGATATATCCGTTTTTGCCTACTGCCGCCGCTACGTTTATTTTGCCCTTATGATAATGCTCTGTTTCACAGGTGCTGTTTTCAAGATAGCCTCTTACATTGCCGTTGCTGTCTGCAACGGTTACAAGTGTTCCGAGCGGTCCGTCGCCCTTTATTCTTACGGTAAGCGTTGCACCCTTTTGCTTCAGCTGTGCGCCCATCATTGAGGCGGCGCTCAGAAGCCTGCCTATTGCGGCAGTGGCGGCAGGAGAAGTGGAGTGAAGCTTCTGCGCTGTGAATACTATGTCGGTGGAATTTATGACTGACGCCATAACAGCTCCGTCCGATGTTATACATCTTATGATTTTATCCATTATTTTATACCTCTGTCTTTTTTAGGAAATACTGATTAAATCGTTTGTGCAGATTGCGCCGTCAGATTTTTCGTCAGGTTG
>DKZT01000065.1:0-5598 GCA_002493755.1 Ruminococcaceae bacterium UBA7067 | reverse complement strand
AAACCGCAGTAATGCTGTCGCATTACGAGGATTTTTTGGTCGGGCTGACGGAAAATATGCAAGCAAGATGTGCAAACAGCTTTCAGCGTGATTTATTCAGTGTTTCCTTAATACATACACGTTTCGCTGTGAGTCATTTTTCGGCGCTTCAAAGGTCATTTCACCGAATATGTCAAGAATTTCAAAGCCCGACTTTTTTATAATTTCCTCAAGCTCCTCGGGAGCGTATGCTCTTTCACAGAAGCTTTCACTGCTTCTGCGGTACATACTGCCACAGCGTTCAAAAAAATCAAGGTCAATTCTTGTGGTGTTGTCTTTAAGCGGAGTGTTCTGCCATACGCAGAAAACGGAGCTTTTGTCATATACAAAAACATTATCGGAAAGTACATATTTGTGCTTATAAAGCGTGTTCACGTCGAAAACAAAAATTCCGCCTGCGTTCATAAAAAGCGAAACCCTGTCGAAGGCTGTCTGAAGTTCATCCTTATTTATTATATGATTCAGACTGTCAAGTGTGCATATGCAGGTGTCGATAGTGCCGTAAAGGTCAAGAGCCTGCATTTTCTGACACAAAAACAGAATAGACAGCTCCGCATCATACGCCTTTTGCTGTGCTATCATAAGCATATCGCTGCTGCCGTCAGCGCCGTAGATGTCGAAACCGCGCTTTTTAAGCTCTATTGTAAGACTGCCCGTACCGCAGGCGAGGTCAAGTGTGATGCCCGAATCGTGGTTGTATCTTTTGAGCAGCGTTTCAATATAGTTTGCACGCTCGGTATAATGCACGTTTGAGGTCAGCGCATCATAGAATTCCGAAAAAACAGTGTATGAGGCGCTCATTTTTTCTCGTCCTCACTTTTTTTCGCCTGCTCTTTTTCTGCTTCGGCTGTTTTTTTGAAAATCATTTCGTAACCGTCGTTTCCGTAAATCAGCGAACGGTTGACACGGCTTATAGTAGCGGTTGAAGCGCCTGTCTGCTTTACTATATCACTGTAAACACACTTTTCGCTCAGCATTTTTGCCACAACAAGACGCTGTGAAATCGACTTAAGCTCCTGAACGGTGCATAAATCCTCAAAAAATGAGTAGCACTCGTCCATAGTTTTAAGCGACAGAATAGCCTTAAAGAGAAAATCAGTGTGTTCGTTTTGAATTTTTGAATTCATACATACATACCCTTTCAAATTCAATTTCACGATTTAATACAATAAAATTTTAACACACTGAAGTAGAATTGTAAAGAATAAAATTTTAATATCTATCAAAGCTCTTGAGTCTTATTTTTATTTACCTGTCTGTAATTTTTCTCTGACAAGCTTTGAGTGGTAAAAATAATTAATGTGCTTAATGGAATTTGCGTTACAATAGTTTTCAATTTCGTCCGACAGTGTTTCCCAGTATAACATATTGTGGCGGTTGTAGATATCATTATAAAGCTCTTTAAGCTCAGGATAACTGTTGTAGATGTAAGACAGAATTGTGCCTTTGTATCCTCCTCTTAAATTCAGATTTTCAAACCAATATTCGTCAACAAACTGACGGCTTGCTTCTATGATTTTCTTAAAATCCGTTATTCCGGGGAAGATAGGGGACATAAATAAAACCGTATATATTCCGTTTTTATGCAGCTGCTCTAATGTGTTGAGCCTGTCTTTAATGCTGCTTGCATTATCCATATCGTCCTTAAACTTTTCGTCTAAAGTGTTGATAGAAAGTGAAACAGTCAGGTTTTTGCATTTTTTCAGCAAGTCAATATCTCTCAAAATCAGGCTTGACTTTGTGGATATTCCAATTTGGCAGTCAATATCTGTTAACTGCTCTAAAATATTACGGGTGATGCAGTATTTTTTTCAAACATATTATAGCAATCCGTAACAGAAGATAAAAATACAGATTTGTTTTTAAGTTTGGCTTTATTCAAAGGCTTGTCGCAGTATTTTATGTCTATAAATGAACCCCATTCCTCGTTGTGCTTTGTAAAACGCTTCATAAAGCAAGCGTAGCAATATTTGCAGCCGTGAGGGCAGCCAATATATGGGTTGATGACATAATCGCTTGCAGGCAGATTTGATTTTGTCAGATAATCCTTCACCTGTATAATTTTTTCTATTACTTCCATTTTTATCCCTTAACCATTTCCATAAATTCGTTCTCGCTCAAAATTGTAATTCCAAGGTTCTGCGCCTTTGTCAGCTTGCTTCCGGCTTCTTCACCTGCAAGCACATAGTCTGTCTTTTTGGAAACCGACGACGAGGTCTTGCCGCCCAGACTTTCTATTATTTTTGAAGCCTCGCTGCGCTTCATTGTCGGCAGTGTACCCGTGAGTACAAAGGTCTTGCCGCTGAATTTGCTGTCGGCTGTCCGCTTTTGAGCCGCAGGCATTTTAACGCCAAGCTCACGCAGCTTGTTTATAAGCTCTTTTGTGCTGTCAAGTGAGAAATACTCGCAAACGCTGTCTGCCATTATTCTTCCGAAGCCGTCAATAGCTGAAATCTCATCACTGTCAGCTTGCATAATGGCTTCAACCGTGCCGAAATGCTCGCACAGGAGTTTAGCGGCTTTCTGACCGATGTGGCGGATTCCGAGTGCAAAAACAAGCCTGTAAAGCTCGTTCGACTTTGACTTTTCAATAGATTTCCTGAGGTTAGCCGCCGAAAGCTCGCCCATTCCGTCAAATGCGGCTATTTTATCGTAGTCAAGTGAGTATAAGTCAACAGGTGAGCTGACCATACCCTCATTCACAAATCTTTCAAGCACGGCAGGACCGAGTCCGTCAATATCCATTGCGTCACGGGATACAAAATGTATAAGATGGCGCATAAGCTGAGCAGGACAGTCTGTGTTTGTGCAGCGGATTGCCGCCTCGTCCTTTTCGCGCACGACAGGACCGCCGCAGGAGGGGCAAAGCTCGGGCATTTTAAACGGAACAGTGTTTTCACCGTGCTCCTTGAGCGAAACAACCTCGGGTATGATTTCTCCTGCCTTTCTGAGTATAACCGTGTCGCCGATTCTTATATCCTTTTCCTTGATGAAGTCCTCGTTGTGAAGCACGGCACGGCTTACCGTTGTTCCTGCAAGGGTAATCGGCTCAAATACGCCTGTCGGTGTGAGCGCGCCGGTTCTGCCTACGTTTATTTCAATATCTAATAGCTTTGTAGCCTTTTCCTCGGGCGGGAACTTATATGCCTCTGCCCAGCGAGGAAACTTTGCGGTACTACCTAGAAGCTCTCGTCCGTCATAATCGTTGAGCTTAATAACCGCTCCGTCAATCTGATACGGAAGCTCTCCTCTCATCGCGCCTATTCGTTCAACCTCGTCAATCGCTTTCTCCATTGAGGTGAAGCAGTTGTAAAACGGCGGCTTCGGCAAGCCCAGCTCTCCTATATAATCAAGAGATTGCTTGTGAGAGGTTATCTCTGCTCCGATTATCTGCTGAATGTTGAAGATGAAAATGTCAAGCTCACGCTGCTTTGTTATCTCGCTGTTTTTCTGCCTGAGCGAGCCTGCCGCCGCATTCCTTGGGTTTTTAAACGGCTTTTCCTCGTTTTCCTCCTGCTTTTTCAAGAGCCTTAAAAAGCTCTCGTTCGACATAAACACCTCGCCTCTTACCTCAAGATAGGGCAGAGGCTTTTTCAGCCTATGGGGAAGATTTTTTATCGTAAGTATATTATCCGTGATATCCTCTCCGACAAAGCCGTCGCCTCTTGTGGACGCTCTTACAAGAATTCCGTTTTCATACTCAACGGAAACCGAAAGTCCGTCAAACTTCGGCTCAACAACATATATCGGAGAAGCTACAACCTCACGCACCCGCCTGTCAAAGTCCAAAAGCTCTTCGTGTGAAAACGAATCGTGCAGACTCAGCATAGGAACGGTATGCTCAACCTCGGAAAATTTTGCGGACGCTTTGCCGCCGACGAGCAGGGTAGGGGAGGTTTCGCTTTTTATTTCGGGATGCTCCTGCTCGATTGTTTCAAGTCGGCGCAGAAGCATATCATATTCATAGTCGCTGATTTCGGGACTGTCCTGATTGTAGTATCTGTCGTTGTGGTAGTTGACTTCTTCACAAAGCTTTTTGTATTCCTGAATTATATCTTTATCCGTCACATAATCACCCTCTGTTTGTTTGATATTAGTTTATCCTAATATTGCCGTTATTTCAAGCTAAAAAAACGGCTTTGGATTTCCAAAGCCGTAAAATACTTATTCGGTTTATTAATACCATCTGTCAAAGAATCTTGTTATACCGTACTGACAGATGAAGTTTTGCGTTTCGTGCCATGCGCCGTTGCCCCATGTTGCGTAGTAGAACATCAATCTGTGCTGAACAGCGCTGCCGTTTTCTTTGAAAATAAAGTTTACTGCGTCAATGGTATCCTGGTTAGGCTCCATAGTTCTCGGACCCTCGTAGCCGAATTTCTTAACAACCTCGAATGCGTCGTAGCCCTCGGCGTTCATAGCGTCACGGAATGCCTGAGCAACCATTGCTATACCGATATAACCCTGATGACCCATTTCGCGCATTACTGTTCTGCATATAAGGTCATATTCCTTATCGCTGAGCTTTACCGGAGTCGGGGAGTAGGTATAATCGGGGTTGTCGATAGCCATTAAATATCCTGCGTCCCACTGCTGCTGATAGAGCGCTTCACGCATTATGCTTTCTTCTTCGGTGGTCGGCGCTGTTGTTTCAGGGTCGGTAATTACCACAGAGCCGCTTTCGCCTGTTGTTGGCTTTGATTGTGTGCTTTCAGAAGGAATAGTCTCTTCAGCCGCTGCTGTCGGGTCGGTGGGAGCAATATTATCGGTAGCCTTTTCCGTTTCTGCTTCGGTTTTCTTTTCCGTTGCCTTCTCGGTAGTCTTTTCCTTATCGTCCTTGTCCGATTTCTTGTCTGTTTTTTCGGATTTTGTCTGTTTCTCGTTTTTATCTGCTGCTTTAGCCGATTTTGTAGACTGCTCGGTTGGCGGTTCTGTCGGCTTTACTTCGCTGCCTGTGCGAGTTACTTTTTCAAGGTACTGAGGGTTGATGGCGCTGCTGTTAAAGCCCTCCGTCAAAGAACGGTTCATAATTTTTGCGGAGCTTAAGCCGCCTGACAGGCAAAATGTGCCTGTTACACCGATTGCTGCTGCAAGCACTGCGCAAGCGGCAACCTTTATGTGTGTTGATGTTACTTTCAATACTGATGAAAGGCGTTTTGAGTTTTCTTTATGCTGTGGTTCGGTTGATGACATAAATGTAACCTCCTTAACAGTTGTGCCTATTATACTACATCTTTTTACAACAATCAATTGACAACCCCTACAAAATTGTTACCGCTTGAGGCGGATAATGAAACGTGATTGTAATTAATTGATTAATAACGGTTAATTTTTGTGGAATATTAACCGTAGTCAAATATGCAAACAGAGTTATTTTATGTCAAACGGAGAAATTTATGTATTTGAAAACAAATTGTGTATCAACACCCGATTTTTACCTTTTTTCGTCATTTATCACATAAAACCTTGTCTTTGCTTTAAGTTTATGCTATAACGGTATATGGTTATCCCCCTTGAGTAAGCTAAACGATAATTTAGTTCAGAGTTTTGAGTCGAGAG
>DKZT01000064.1 GCA_002493755.1 Ruminococcaceae bacterium UBA7067 | reverse complement strand
CTCCACACGGAGAGCGTGGATTGAGATAACTAAGAAGAGCCGAAAAATCAAATTTACAATAAATTTATAAGAAAAACCCTTGACATTACCCTAAACCTTTGATATAATCTTTAGCGAACAATAAAGCAAGGCAGAAATGCTTTCACCTATACGGTTCCGTCTGTTATGGGTCAATACTTATTTCATTTTAATAATTTGTATTATTATGACTGTGTATTGTAGCGGGCGGAGTATTCTGTCCGCTTTTGTTTTTATGCTTTTAAATGTGCATTTTGGAGGTGCTTGACAATTAGCAAACAGGAACTTCAGATTAACGAGGAAATTCGAGACAAAGAATTGAGGGTTATCAATTCTGACGGCACACAGCTTGGCATAATGGCGCTAAACAATGCGTTAAAACTTGCAGCAGAGCAGAATCTTGACTTAGTTAAGATTGCGCCGCAGGCAAAGCCGCCGGTGTGCAAGATTATGGACTACGGTAAGTATCGCTTTGAACAGGCAAAGCGTGAAAAGGAAGCCAGAAAGAATCAGAAGGTTATCGACATTAAGGAGATTCGCTTGTCCTTGAATATTGATACGCACGATTTTAACACTAAGCTTTCTCATGCCAAAAAGTTTATCGCATCAGGCAACAAGGTTAAGGTTTCTATCCGCTTCAGAGGCCGTGAAATGGGTCATCCTGAAATCGGCTCTGAGATTATGAAAAGATTTGCCGCAAGCTGTGGAGATGTTGCAAATGTTGAGAAGCCTGCAAAGCTCGAAGGACGCAGTATGATTATGTTCCTTGCTCCAAAGCCGCTTAAGTAAAATTTCAAGGAGGAAATACAAATGCCGAAGATTAAAACACACAGTGGTGCAAAAAAGCGCTTTAAGCTTTCAAAAAATGGTAAGGTTATCCGTGCTCATGCTAACAAGAGCCACATCCTTAACAAAAAGACTACCAAGCGTAAAAGAGGTTTAAGACAGACAACTGTTACTGACAAGACAAATACAGCACAGATCAAGAGACTTATTCCTTATAAATAATCACTGCATATAAGTATACAACGGAGGTAATATATAATGGCTCGTATAAAAGGCGCGATGATGACTCGCAAAAGAAGAAAAAAGACTTTAAAGCTTGCCAAGGGTTACTGGGGTGCTAAGAGTAAGCACTTCAAGATGGCTAAGCAGGCCGTAATGAAGAGCGGTAACTACGCTTATATCGGTCGTAAGCAGAAGAAGAGAGATTTCAGAAGACTCTGGATTACCAGAATTTCTGCTGCCTGCCGTATGAATGATACAAATTATTCAACATTTATGAACGGTCTTAAGAAAGCCGGTGTAGCTCTTAACAGAAAAATGCTTTCCGAGATTGCAATTTCAGACCCGGCTGCATTTACAAAGCTTGTTGAGCAAGCTAAAAGCGCCCAATAAAAAAGCTAAAGCTGCGTTTGGGAATATCCCAAACGCTCTTTTCGCATAATGTTAAAATGTTTGGTGATAACCGTGAGAGAGATTAACAGCAAGGACAATAAAATGATAAAATATTTATCCCGCCTTAACTCAAGCTCATCCTTCAGAAAAAAAGAAGGCTGCTTTGTGTGCGAGGGCGTGCGTCTTTGCGCTGACGCACTCAGAAGCGGCGTAAGGGCAAAAGCTGCTTTTTTTACTGCGAATGCCGCAGAAAAGCACGCTGACCTTCTCGCTTCACTTGATAACAGCGTTGAGCAATACTCTCTTGCGGATTCGCTTTTTAAGTTTGTGTCCGAAACGCAGACTCCACAGGGGGTTATGCTCCTTTGTGAAATGCACGGAACAGGCAACGGCGGCCTCAGCTTTAATAAGGCTGTCGCCCTTGAATGTGTGCAGGACCCGCAGAATATGGGCACAATCCTGCGAAGCGCCGAAGCGTTCGGGATTGATTGCGTAATACTGTCAAAAGACTGCTGCGATATTTTCAGCCCCAAGGTGTTAAGGGGAAGTATGGGAGCAGTTTTTCGTCAGAAATTTTATATACCCGAAAGCTTTTATGATACGCTCACACAGCTTAATGATAAGGGTGTAAAAACCTATGCCGCCGTACCAGAAAACGGAACTGATATTTTATCTGCCGATTTTTCAAATAACTGCTGCGTCCTGATCGGAAACGAGGGCAACGGCTTGACAGATAAAGCCGTAGAGCTATGCACGGATAAGGTGACTATTCGGATGAACGGAAATGCCGAGTCACTAAACGCTGCGGTTGCCGCTTCTATTGTTATGTGGGAGATGGTCAGGGGGTGCGAAAATTGAGCAATCCTCTTTATGCTGTCTGGCTTCAGCAATGTATCGGCTATAATTGCCACAAGCTTAAGGAAATGCATGAATTTTTCGGCTCTGCGGAGGAAATATACAGTGCGTCATCGTATGAGCGCAGAGAGAGCGGATTTTTCACACCGAATCAGATAAAACGCTTTTCCTCATATACACTTGAGGATGCTTGTGTTATAATTGATAAATGCGATAAGCTTGGCTACGGTATTTTATCGATAGAGGACGATGATTACCCGAACCGCCTTTATGAAATTTCAAATCCTCCGTGCGTATTGTATGTCAGCGGAAAAATGCCCGATGTTGACAATACTCTTACAATCGGTGTTGTCGGTACACGCACGGCTACAAGCGAGGGAATACGTAACTCCTTTACGTTCGGCAGGGATTTGTCAATGTGCGGAGCTATTGTTGTAAGCGGCGGCGCGTTGGGAGTGGACTGCGCCTCGCACAGAGGTGTGCTTCAGAATGACGGAGTAACAATCTGTGTTCTCGGCTGCGGAATCAATTACAATTATCTGTCTGAAAACGCTCAGATGCGCAGGCTTATCACGAATAAGGGCGCGGTAATTTCGGAATATCCACCCGACTATCCGCCCTCAAACTACACATTCCCTCAGCGCAATAGGATTATTTCGGGACTTTCAAACGGTGTTCTTGTAATTGAAGCAGGAATAAAAAGCGGCTCGCTAATCACCGCACGGCTTGCGCTTGAGCAGAACCGTGATGTTTTCTCTGTCCCCGGCAGTCTTATAAATGCGCGCGCACAGGGCACAAATGCTCTGATAAAGCAAGGCGCAATCACTGTGACCTCATATAAGGATATTGTTGAAGAATATTCACAGCGATATGAGCTTACGATTGAACACGAATCAAGCATAGCCGATGAAAGTGAAGTCAGCGATGTTCCCGTGTCCGGCAGAAAAACGATGCCCAAGAACAAACGCAAGCGAAATGAGAACAGGACTGTTTTACCGAATATTAATTTCGGCGCACGACAAAATAATATTCAAACAAATATAATTCCGAAATGTCCCGACGGAGCCTCGGAGGAAGCAAAGGCAGTTTTTGACGTTCTCGGCGAAAATCCGCTCTATATTGATGAAATCGCCGATAAGCTCAATATGCCGCCGCAGAAGATTATGGCTTCTCTCACCGAGCTTGAAATTTTCGGAGCCGCCGAGGGTGTTTCCGGCGGAAGATACATTCGCAAATAATGGAGGACTTATATATGTCAAAATTAGTAATAGTTGAGTCACCATCAAAGGCTAAGACAATAAAAAAATATCTCGGAAGCGGATATAATGTAATTGCTTCAAAGGGTCACGTCCGTGATTTGCCTGCAACAAGGCTCAGCGTTGATATAAAAAAGCATTTTGAACCAAAGTATGCCGTGATAAAGGGCAAGGAAAAGCTTGTTGAAGAGCTTAAGGAAGCCGCTAAAAAAAGCGAATGCGTATATCTCGCAACCGACCCCGACCGTGAGGGGGAAGCTATTTCGTGGCATCTTGCATATCTGCTCGGTCTTGATACAAACGAGCAGAACAGAGTTGAATTTAACGAAATTACAAAAACAGGCATAGAAAACGGTATGAGCCACCCAAGAGCCATCGACCAGAATCTTGTTGACGCGCAGCAGGCACGAAGAATCCTCGACAGGCTTGTGGGCTATAAGCTTAGTCCGTTCCTGTCGCAAAAAATAAGACGAGGACTTTCGGCTGGCCGTGTTCAGTCTGTCGCAGTAAAGCTTGTTGTTGACAGAGAAAACGAAATCCGCGCATTCAAGCCTGAGGAATACTGGAGCATTGATGCAAAGCTTATACCAAAGGGCAGTCGCAAAATATTAACGGCTTCGCTCTACGGCGATAAAAACGGCAAAATCAAGGTTGAGAATAAGGAGCAGTCCGATAAAATAGTGTCAGAGCTTGAAAATGCCGAATTTAAGGTATCAAAGGTTAAGCACGGCAGACGTAAAAAGTCGCCTGCACCGCCGTTTATAACCTCCACCTTACAGCAGGAGGCTTCAAGAAAGCTCGGATTCCAGTCAAGAAGAACGATGAAGGTTGCGCAGGAGCTTTATGAGGGCGTTGAAATTCCTCAGCTCGGTGCAGTCGGTCTGATAACATATATGAGAACTGACTCGCTTCGTATTTCAAACGATGCAATTAACGATGTTACCGAATATATTAAGGGCAGATGGGGCGATAAATATCTCCCGTCAAAGCCGAGATTTTTCAAATCACGTGCAAACGCTCAGGACGGCCACGAGGCTATAAGACCTACTATGGTTTCCCTCGACCCTGCAAGCGTTAAATCAAGCCTTACCTCCGACCAGTATAAGCTCTATAAGCTTATCTGGGAACGCTTTACAGCCTGTCAGATGGCTGACTGTATTCAAAAAACAACGCAGGCTGAAATTGAAGCTGGCGACTATATCTTTAAAGCCTCGGGATATATTGTTGATTTTGACGGCTTTACAGCCTTGTATGTCGAGGGCAAGGATGTTGAGGAGGAAAAGGAAAAGCAGCTTCCTCCGCTTGAGGAGAATATGCCCTTAAAGCTTAAGGAGCTTGTTCCGGCGCAGCACTTCACTCAGCCGCCTGCACGTTATTCCGAAGCCTCGCTCATCAAGGCTCTTGAAGAAAACGGAATCGGCAGACCGTCAACCTACGCTCCGACAATCACAACGATTACTCAGCGCGAGTATGTCACAAGAGAGAATAAAACCTTTAAGCCTACCGAGCTTGGAGAGGTTACAACAAAGCTTATGCAGGAGCGATTCCCGAAAATCGTAAATGTTAAGTTCACGGCTCAGATGGAGCAGGATCTTGATAAGGTTGAGCAGGGTCAGGAGCAGTGGGTTGAGGTTCTCGATAACTTCTACGGTGATTTTGACAAAACCCTCAAAAAGGCAAAGGAAGAAATGCAGGGTGTAAAAATCCAGCTTAAGGAGGACGAAACAGACTATATCTGCGAGCTTTGCGGCAGAAGAATGGTAGTAAAGGTCGGCAGATACGGCAAGTTCATCGCTTGTCCCGGTTACCCCGAATGTAAGAACATCAAGAAATTCGTTCAGGAAACAGGGGTAAAATGCCCGAAATGCGGCGGCAATGTCATTGTAAGAAAAACCAAAAAGGGCAGAATTTTCTACGGCTGCAGCAATTATCCTGACTGCGACTTTGTTTCGTGGAATGAGCCTGTAAATGAAAAGTGTCCGCTCTGCGGTGAAATTCTTTATAAGAAAAAAGGCAAAAAGCCGACGCTTTTTTGTGCAAAGGAAGGCTGCGGCTTTCAGAAGACAATTGAGGAAGAATAATTATGCCCGTCACGGCTTATTATACCGTAGCATTTTCTTAAGATAATCGGGGGATAGAGCTTATGGCTTTAAATATGACAGTTAATGTTATCGGAGCAGGTCTTGCAGGCTGTGAGGCAGCGTGGCAGATTGCAAAGAGAGGAATAAAGGTTCGTCTTTTTGAAATGAAGCCTCACAAAAAATCGCCTGCACATCATTCGGATAATTTTGCCGAGCTTGTCTGTTCAAACTCCTTAAAGGCGGCTCGCTTTGCAAGTGCGGCAGGTATGCTGAAGCAGGAGATGCGAATGCTTGATTCTCTGCTTATGAGCTGCGCCGATAAATGCACAGTCCCGGCAGGCGGTGCTTTGGCAGTTGACAGAGATATTTTTTCTTCACTTGTCACTGTGCAGATTAAAAATATAAAAAACATTGAAATAATAGATACCGAGGTGTCTGACCTGAAATTTGACGGTATAACGGTAGTCGCAACAGGTCCGCTTACCTCACAGGCTTTGTCTGATAAAATTAAGGAGCTGTTCGGCGGCGCACTGAGCTTTTTTGATGCCGCCGCACCTATTGTTACCGCGGAAAGCATTGATATGTCGTGTGCCTTTACGGCTTCTCGTTATGACAAGGGCGGCGAGGACGATTACATAAATTGTCCTATGAATAAGGAGGAGTTTGAACGCTTCGAGCAGGAGCTTATTTCAGCCGAAAGAGCGCCGCTTCACGATTTTGACGTTTCAAATCCAAAGGTGTACGAGGGCTGTATGCCTATTGAAATTATGGCACAGAGAGGAAAAAACACCATCCGCTTCGGTCCGATGAAGCCTGTCGGCTTGATTGACCCGAACACAGGACACAGACCCTGGGCGGTGCTTCAGCTCAGACGTGAAAATTCAAAGGGTACGCTTTATAACCTTGTCGGCTTTCAGACAAACCTTAAGTTTCCCGAGCAAAAGCGTGTTTTCTCAATGATTTCTGCGCTCAAAAACGCCGACTTTGTACGCTACGGCGTAATGCACCGCAACACCTTCATTGACTCTCCGAGGGTGCTTTGCTCTGATTACAGCAGTAAAGACAACAGACAGCTGTTTTTTGCAGGACAGCTTACAGGCGTTGAGGGATATATGGAGTCTGCTTCATCAGGGCTTATCGCAGGAATAAACGCCGCAAGGCTCTGCAAGGGACTTGAAACGGTAACTCTGCCTGAGAACACAATGATAGGCGCATTGAGCAGATATATTACCGATGAAAGCGTAAAAAAGTTCCAGCCGATGGGCGCAAACCTCGGCATATTGCCTCCCCTTGATGAAAAAATCAGAGATAAAAAGCTCAAGGCTGAAAAATACGCAAACCGTTCCTTTGAAAGCCTTCAGAGCTTTATAACGGACAACGGACTTGATAAATAGGAGTAAGCTTATGAAAATAATAATTGACGCTTTCGGCGGCGACAACGCACCTCTTGAAATAATCAAGGGCGCAAGAATGGCAAAGGATGAATACGGAGTAGATATACTTCTAACCGGCAGTGAAAGCAAAATCAAAACAGTTGCCGCAGAAAATGACATAAAAATTGACGATATGCAGATTGCAAATGCCGATGAGATAATCACAATGGAGGACGACCCGTCCGCTGTTATCAAGACAAAGAAGAATTCCTCTATGGCTCTTGGTTTCGATTTGCTGGCTCGCGGAAAGGGCGATGCCTTTATATCGGCAGGAAACAGCGGCGCTCTCGTTATGGGAGCTACAATGATAATAAAAAGAATAAAGGGAGTTAAACGTCCTGCATTTGCCCCTGTTCTGCCTACTTTGAAAGGCTGTTCAATGCTGATTGACGGCGGCGCAAATGTTGAATGCCGACCCGAAATGCTCGCACAGTTTGCCGTTATGGGTTCAATTTATATGAACAAAGTAATCGGAATTGACAACCCGACAATCGGTCTTGCCAACTGCGGAGCAGAGGAACACAAGGGCACTCCGCTTTATCAGGAAACATATCAGCTTTTGAAATCGTCTGAGCTTAACTTTATCGGAAATGTTGAGGGCAGAGGTGTTCCCGAGGGCGAAAGCGATGTAGTAGTTGCAGACGGCTTCACGGGAAATATCATACTTAAAATGTACGAGGGTGTAGCAGGCGCACTTATGGGCAAGATAAAGGATATTTTTACCAAGAACATAAAAAACAAGCTTGCGGCGGCACTTGTTCTGTCCGATATGAAAGAAATGAAAAAGCAGTTTGATTATAACGAATACGGCGGTTCGCCCATACTCGGCGTTTCAAAGCCTGTATTCAAGGCTCACGGCAGCTCAAAGGCACGCACAATAAAAAGCGCAGTCGGACTGACCGTTGAATTTGTAAAGAACAATGTAGTAAATGAAATTTCGGAGAACATAAATAAATAATTACTAAGGATTTAGGTGACTGAATTGGAACAGTTCTGCAAAAAGCTGGAATATGATTTCAAAAATATAGACTACTTAAAAATCGCATTAACACATTCGTCCTATGCCAATGAGCGAAAGGGCGAGGTAGTCTGCAATGAGCGTCAGGAGTTTCTGGGCGATTCGGTTCTTAGCATAATCGTGTCTGATTATATCTTCAAAAATTGCCCCGAGTTGCCCGAGGGGGAGCTTACAAAGCTGAGAGCCTCCCTTGTGTGCGAAAAAACACTTGCTGTCTATGCACGCTCAATCGATCTCGGCAAATACCTGCTGTTAAGCAGAGGAGAAAGCAAGAACGGCGGCAGAAACCGTCCGTCAATCCTTGCCGATGCTTTTGAGTCGGTTATTGCAGCAATCTACCTTGATGGCGGAATCGAATGCGCAAGAAGGTTTGTCTTGCGTTTCGTTGTTGACGATATTAAAAACCACAGAACGCATAATTTTGCCGATTACAAAACAAAGCTTCAGGAAATCGTGCAAAAAAATCCCGAGGAGAAAATATCATATGTCCTTACAGGCGAATCGGGTCCCGACCACGATAAGCATTTTACCGTTGAGGTTCACTTAAACAGCAATGTTGTCGGCAAAGGCGGCGGCAGAAGCAAAAAGGAAGCCGAACAGCAGGCGGCAAGAAAGGCACTGGAGCTGATGGGGTATTGAGGCGTTCAAATGTTGCAATATTTGTGCCGCACAAGGGCTGCCCGAATCAGTGCAGCTTTTGCAATCAAAAGGAAATTACAGGCTGCGATAATGAGGTAACACGCGATGATGTTATAGCCGCCGTTGAAACGTCCCTTCGTTCAGCCGGATATTCCAAGGACAGCGAGATTGCCTTTTTCGGCGGCAGCTTTACCGGCATTGACAGAGAATATATGGAGATGCTCTTATCAACAGCCTATGAATACGTTTCAAAAGGTCTTTTCAAGGGCATAAGAATCTCAACAAGACCGGATTACATAAATCAGGAAATACTTGATATTCTGAAAAAATACGGCGTAACATCAATAGAGCTTGGCGCACAGAGTATGGACGATGAGGTGCTTGAGGCGAACAAGAGAGGTCATACTGCACAGCAGGTTATTGACGCTTCGGATTTAATCAGAGAAAACGGCTTTGCGCTGGGACTTCAGATGATGACGGGCCTTTATAAAAGCGATGACAAAAAGGATATATATACTGCGCAGGAGCTTGCGCTTCTTCAACCCGACACAATCCGCATATATCCCACTATTGTTTTGATGTACACAGACCTTGCCGTTTTATATCTTCATTCGGAATATATTCCGCAGTCACTTGAGCAGGCGGTTGATTTGTGTTCTGATTTGCTTAATTTCTTTGATAATATGAACATCAGGGTAATTCGTCTGGGACTTCACGACAGTCCGTCACTCAAAAGCAAATATCTGGCAGGTCCTTATCACCCTGCATTCCGTGAGCTTTGTGAAAGCAAGCGGTTTGTAAAGCGTTTTCTCGGGACTGTCAGCGATATAAAGGACTCGGATTCTCAAAAGTCGTATATTGTCGAGGTCAATCCCTGTGATATTTCAAAAGCCGTAGGGCAAAAGAGGTCAAATCTTGAGTACCTTAGCGGATTAGGCTACAATATTCATTTTATTCAGAATCCGCAAATTAAAGCAGGCGATATGAAGATAAAGCCTGTTAAGTAAGCGCTGATTTATTCAGTGGTTTCTTAATTTTATATTTTAGCAAGAGGTGGAACAGTGCTACTAAAATCACTTGAAATACAGGGCTTTAAAACCTTTCCTGATAAAACAAAGCTTACCTTTGACAAGGGCATAACAGCGGTAGTCGGCCCTAACGGCAGCGGCAAGAGCAACATCAGCGACGCAATAAGATGGGTGCTTGGCGAGCAGTCGCCAAAAGCTCTGCGCTGCTCCAAAATGGAGGACGTTGTGTTCAACGGCACAGACCAAAGAAAAAAGCAGGGCTATGCCGAGGTTACTCTGACGATTGACAATAAGGACCGTGCGCTGGAGTTTGATAAAGACGAAATCGCCGTTACAAGAAGATACTACCGCAGCGGCGACAGCGAATATTTAATAAACCGTGCTTCAGTCCGCCTTAAGGATATTCACGAGCTTTTTATGGATACAGGTCTTGGACGAGACGGCTATTCAATGATAGGTCAGGGTAAGATAGACAGCATTGTCGCCTCAAAAAGCGAGGACAGACGCGAAATCTTTGAGGAAGCCGCAGGAATATCCCGCTACCGTTACCGCAAGCTTGAAGCCGAGAGAAAGCTGAAAAGCGCTGAGGAAAACCTCCTGCGCCTCAGAGATATAGTAACCGAGCTTGAAGAGCGTGTTGAACCGCTCAGAAAGCAGTCCGAAAAGGCGACAGCATTCTTGGAGTATTCCTCAGAGAAAAAAGAAATTGAGATTGCCCTTTGGCTTGATACACTTGAAAAATCGGCAGGCGTACTGCGTGACCACGAGGAAAAAATAGAAATAGCAAGAAGCCAGAACGAAGCTGCCGCAGAGGAGCTTGACAAAATTTCTGCTCAGACCGAGGAATACTACCTCAAGGGCGGCGAGTATTCAGGCTTGATTGAGCAGGTTAGAAGCGAAATTTCCTCACTTGAGGAGAAAACCTCAGAGAAGCGTTCGTTTATCTCGGTTGCCGAGAACAATATTTTTCATAATAACGAAAATATCAAGCGAATTGAGGGTGAGATTCTTGCTCTTGATTCCTCCTTTGCCAATCTGGGCAAGGATATTGACGATAAGAAATCGCAGATTCAAGATAAAAAACAGCTGATTGAAAAATTGAAAGCAGAGCACGAAGGCCTTACCCAAAGGCTTAGTGAGATTAACCTTGTAACAGGCAAAAATTCACAGCTTATGCAGGAGCTGAGCCTTTCACTTACAAGGCTTACGGCTCAGGCGGCGGATATTAAGGTCAAGCAGATGACAAGCGCCTCTTCAGTTGCCGAGAACGAGGAGCGAATCGAACGACTGAACAACGAGATTTCAACTGCTCAAAAGGCGGTGTCGGATTTATCCGCTATGCTCGGCGATTATGAGCGCCGTGAAAATGAATATGCTCAGAAGCTTGTGTCGCTCAATAATTCCTGCTCAGGCTTGAAGCTGAGGATAGAATCAAAGAAAAACAGAGCCGAAGCGGATAAAAAGCTTGCAGACAAGCTTGTGCTTGATACTCTTGAAAACCGCAGAAGAATCAAGCTTTTAGAGGATCTTGAGAAAAATCTTGAGGGCTTTAACCACAGCGTAAAAATAGTTATGAAGGAGAGCGAGCGTGGAACGCTCAGCGGTATTCACGGCCCCGTTTCAAGAGTGATACAGGTTCCGAAGCAGTACACCGTAGCAATGGAAACTGCCTTAGGTGCCGCAATGCAGAACATTGTAACAGGCACCGAAAACGACGCTAAATCTGCCATCAATATGCTGAAAAAGCGTGACGGCGGACGATGCACATTTTTGCCTATGACAACAATCAAGGGCAAAAGTCTTAACGAAAACGGTCTTGACCGCTGTGACGGCTTCATCGGTATAGCGCAGGAGCTTTGTTCCTGTTCACCCGAATACAACGGTATTTTAAGCTCCCTGCTCGGCAGAATAGTAATAGCCGAGGATTTGAATTGCGCCGTAAAAATAGCCAAGCAGTATTCCTACCGCTTTAAAATCGTAACCCTTGACGGACAGGTAGTCAACGCAGGCGGTTCGCTCACAGGCGGCTCGCTTGCGAGAAAATCAGGACTACTAAGCCGTGTAAGCGAGATTGAAAGCCTTAAGGAGCACGATATTGAGCTTACAAAAAAGCAGAATGAAGCAACCGAAAAATATAAACAGACCGTAACTGAAATTCAAAAGGACGAAGCCGAAATTACTCTGCTGCAAACTCAGCTTGCAAAGGTCAAGGAACAGCAGATAAGGGTAGAAGCCGAAGCGGCAGCCTGCAAAAATGAGTGCGAAAACCAGACAAGAACGCTCGCCGAGCTTCAAGCCGAGCTGAAAACGCGCACAGGAAACGCAAAGGCTCTGATTTCAAACGCAGAGAACGCTGCGGCTGAGCTTGAAAAGCTGAATGCTGAAATAAATGAAATCGAAGAAAAGTCAAAGAAAATTGCAGGAACAGGCGAGGAATATTCAAAACAGCGCGAGGATATTTCCGAGAAGCTTCAGCAGCTGAATCTCCGCCGTGTTTCACTTGATAAGGATATAGAAGCATTAAATGCCGAGATTAATTTAGCCTTAAGCACGGGAACAACTCAGGAAGCAAGAAAGAAAAGCTTACTTGCTGAAATTGAAATGCTTAAGGAAAAGAATACGGCGATTCAGCATCAGATAGATGAGCTGAACGCTCAGATTGAGAAGTACACTGGAGAAATCAAAGTTAAGAATGACAGAATAGCCGCTCTTACTCAGGGAAGAATGAATCTTGAAAAGGCGAGTGCTGATTTGCGCCGTCTTGAAAAAGAGAAGATAAATGAAAAGGAGCTTTCGGGAAGAGAGCTTGCCCGTCTTGAAGAGCGCAAAATGAATCTGCAAAAGCAGTATGACGATATAATCTCAAAGCTTTGGGAGGAATACGAGCTTACACGCCGTGAAGCAGAGCAAACGGTAAAACCGCTTGAGGATGTTGCGGCGGCAAGAAAACGCCTTAACGAGCTAAAAAGCAAAATCAAGTCCCTCGGCTCAGTCAACGTAGGCGCTATCGAGGAGTATAAAGAGGTATCCGAGCGCTACGAGTTTTTAAGCACACAGGTAAGCGATGTGGAAAAATCACGAAGTGAAATTTTAAGGCTTATAAACGACCTCACAAAGCAGATGCAGGAGCTTTTTGTTGAACGCTTTGAAAAAATCAACGAGCATTTCAAGGCTACCTTTAAGGAACTGTTCGGCGGCGGCGATGCTTTCCTTGAGCTTTCAAACCCCGATGATATTCTACAAAGCGGAATTGACATCAATGTTCATCCGCCCGGAAAAATCGTTATGCATCTTGAATCGCTGTCGGGCGGAGAAAAAGCTCTTGTTGCAATTGCGCTGTACTTTGCTATAATGAAGGTAAGCCCTGCGCCGTTTTGCGTAATGGACGAGATTGAAGCGGCTCTTGACGATGTCAATGTTTACCGCTTTGCTTCATATCTGAGAAATATGAACGACAGAACCCAGTTTATTCTTATTACGCACAGACGTGGTACAATGGAAGAAGCCGATGTCCTCTACGGGGTTACAATGCAGGATAAGGGCGTGTCAAAGCTTCTTGAAATGCATTCTACCGAGGTTTCACAGGCGACAGGAGTTAAATAATAAAGGAATGATTTAAATGGGATTTTTCAGTAAGATAAAGGAAGGACTTAAAAAGACAAGAGACGCCGTTGTTGGTCAGATTGACACAATGCTTAAGTCTTTTACAAAAATTGACGATGAGCTTTTCGAGGAGCTTGAGGAGCTTCTCGTTATGGGCGATGTGGGCATTGCTACTGCTACCAAGATAACGGACGAGCTGAGAAAAAAGGTTAAAAAGCAGGGGATAAAAGACCCGAATGAAATTCACAGACTGCTCGAAGAAACCGTAGCCGAGCTGCTTAGCGGCGGCGAGGAGCTTAAGCTCACGACAAAGCCGTCCGTAATTCTCGTTATCGGCGTAAACGGTGTCGGCAAAACTACAACCATCGGTAAGCTTGCGAACAACCTGCGTATGCAGGGCAAGAAGGTTTTGCTTGCGGCGGCTGATACCTTCCGTGCGGCGGCTATCGACCAGCTCGAAATCTGGGCAGATCGCTGTAAGTGTGAAATAGTAAAGCAAAATGAAGGCTCAGACCCGGCGGCTGTTGTGTTCGATGCAATTTCTTCCGCTAAAGCAAAGGGAGCAGATGTTATAATCTGTGACACGGCAGGCAGACTGCATAATAAAAAGCACCTTATGGACGAGCTGTCAAAAATCAGCAGAATTATTGACCGTGAGCTTCCCGGTGCAGATAAGGAATACCTTCTTGTGCTTGACGCCACAACAGGACAGAATGCAGTAAATCAGGCAAGAGAGTTTAAAAATGCGGCTGGCATCACCGGTATTGTCCTCACTAAGCTTGACGGCACAGCCAAGGGCGGCGTTGTACTTTCTATCAAAGAGGAGCTGGATGTTCCCGTAAAATACATTGGTGTAGGCGAGCAGATAGACGATTTACAGCCGTTTGACAGCGAAGACTTCGCAAAGGCTCTTTTTGCAAGAGATGATAAATAATCCGAAAGGAATTATAATATGAAAAGCTTTATTATAGCCTCAAACAATGCTCATAAGGTTTCAGAGCTTGAAAGAATATTGAATCCGCTCGGCATAAAAGCATTGACCGCAAAGCAAGCCGGGATTGATTTAGGCGATGTTGAAGAAACAGGCACAACCTTTGCCGAAAACGCAAGGCTTAAGGCGAAAGCCGCATTTGAAAGGTGCAATATGCCCTCAATAGCCGATGATTCGGGCTTAACGGTTGATGCCTTAAACGGCGCTCCGGGAGTATATTCCGCAAGATACGCAGGGCAGGGAGCGTCTGACAGCGACAAAATAAACAAGCTTTTATCCGAGCTTCAGGGCGTTTCTGAAAAGGACAGAACTGCCGCGTTTGTCTGCTCAATCTGCTGCATTTTAGAGGACGGCAGTATGATAGAGGTAAGCGGCAAATGCCAAGGCACAATAGCCTTTGAGCCAAAGGGCGAGGGCGGCTTCGGCTATGACCCCGTGTTTATTGTTGACGGCGGCGTTAGCTTTGCACAGCTTTCCGACAGCGACAAGGATAAAATAAGTCATAGGGGTAATGCTCTGAGAGCGTTAAAAGAAGAGCTTTTGAAAAGATTAAAATAAAAAGAAATGAGGACAATATATGTTGACAAGCAAGCAAAGAGCATTTCTTCGTTCGCTCGCCACAGGCGAGGACACCATTTTAATGGTCGGCAAGGGCGGTATGAACGAGCAGATTATAAAGCAGGCTTCGGACGCAATTAAAAAGAGAGAGCTAATCAAGGGAAAGGTGCTTGAAAGTGCAGGCATAACGCCCAGAGAAGCGGCTGAAGAAATTGCGGCTGAAATCAAGGCGGAGGTAGTTCAGGTTATCGGCACAAAATTCGTGCTGTATAAGCGCAACGAGAAAGAACCGAAGATTGAGCTTCCAAAAGCTAAGAAGAAATAATATGAAAAAAATCGCAATGTTCGGCGGCAGCTTCAATCCGCCGCATATAGGGCATTTAGAGCTTGCGCAGGCTTTTATTGACAGGTTAAGTCTTGATAAGCTGCTGCTTATTCCCGTGTTTTCGCCTCCGCATAAGTCGGGCAGGGAAATGGCGTCGGCACAGCACAGGCTCAATATGTGTAAGCTCCTTGATAAATACAATAATAAAATTGAGGTAAGCGACATTGAAGTTATAAGAGGCGGCAGCAGCTACACGGTTGATACACTCAAAGACTTAAAGGCTCTTTATCCCGATGACGAGCTGTTCCTTATAATAGGCGCAGATATGTATATGTCGCTTCAAAGCTGGTATCAGCCCGAGCAGATTTGTTCCCTTGCAAAAATCTGCACCGTTTCCCGAAACAGCGATGATACGCAGGAGCTTGAAAATCATTCAAGATTTTTAAAACGGTTCGGCTGTGAAAGCGTAATCTTAGATGAAAGAGTAAAAACCGTTTCGTCAACTCAGATAAGAAATCGCCTTAAGTCGGGTGATTCAATAGATAACCTCGTTGTAACCGAGGTTTACGAATATATCAGGTGCAACAAGCTGTACGTCTGATTCAGGCAGGAGGTATATTTATGACATTTAAGGACTACAAAAAGCTTGTAAAGTCAAGAATGGGTGAAAAACGCTTTACCCACAGCGAAAATGTTTCCAAGGAAGCAGTGAAGCTTGCAAAGCTGTACGGCGCAGACGAGGAAAAGGCAGAGCTTGCCGGTATTCTGCACGATATTACCAAGGAAACACCGAATGAAGAGCAGTTGCAAATTATGGAGAAAAATGGTATAATACTCACTAAATTGCAGCTATCCTCGCCAAAGCTATGGCACTCAATGTCGGGCGCGGCTTATATTCAGTCTGAGCTTTCTATAACAGACGAGGATATTATCAACGCTGTTCGTTATCATACCTCCGGCAGAGCAGGAATGAGCACGCTCGAAAAGATTATTTTTGTCGCTGATTTCACCAGTGAAGAGCGTGACTATGACGGCGTTGAAATTATGAGAAAAAAATCAAGAAAGAGCTTAGAGGAGGCTATGCAGTTCGGCTTGTCATATACAATCTCCGATTTAATCAAGCGAGAGCGTGTTGTTGACCCGAATGCAATAGCCTGCTATAACGATATAATACTAACATTTTGAGGTGAAGGCTTTGACATCATTAGAAACTGCAAAAATCGCCGCAAAGGCGCTTGACGGAAAAAAGGGTCAGAATATTAAGCTGATAAAAATTGACGCTGTTTCAACGCTTGCCGATTATATGGTTATCGCCGCAGGTACAAACAGCACTCAGATCAAGGCAATGGCTGAGGAGGTTGAATACAAGCTTGACGAGGCAGGAGTTTCCGTAAGCCATATTGAGGGACACCGCAACGACAGCTGGATTCTGCTTGACTATGTTGACGTTATTGTTCACGTTTTCTCTGAAGAGGCGCGTGAATTCTATGACCTTGAAAGACTGTGGCAGGACGGCACAGAGGTTGATATTTCAGATATATTGAAGCAAAACTAACTCAGGAAACACTGAATAAATCACGCTGAAATATTCACAAACGATTTAATCAGTGCTTCCCTAATAATTCTCGGAGGGATTTTTTTGAAATACGATCACAAATCTATTGAACCAAAATGGCAAAAGGCGTGGGAGGACGCAGGAGTTTTCCACGCTGAGGAAAACAGCGACAAAGAAAAGTTCTTCGCGCTCATCGAATTTCCTTATCCGTCGGGTCAGGGACTTCACGTAGGACATCCAAGACCGTACACGGCTCTTGATACCGTTGCAAGAAAACGCAGACTTCAGGGCTACAATGTGCTTTATCCAATCGGCTGGGACGCATTCGGACTTCCGACAGAGAACTACGCTATCAAAAATCATATTCATCCCGAAATCGTAACAAAGAAAAATATAGCTCACTTCAAGGAGCAGATACAGTCTCTCGGCATCTCCTTTGACTGGAGCCGTGAAATCAATACAACCGATCCCGAATACTACAAGTGGACGCAGTGGATTTTCCTCCAGCTTCTCAAAAAGGGACTTGCCTATAAAAAGGAGATGGCTGTAAACTGGTGTACCTCCTGTAAGTGCGTTCTTGCTAACGAGGAGGTTGTCAACGGTGTTTGTGAACGCTGTGGCAGCGAGGTTGTAAGAAAGGTCAAGTCGCAGTGGATGCTCAAAATTACGGCATATGCCGACAGACTAATCGATGACCTTGACCTTGTAGATTATCCCGAAAGAGTTAAGGCACAGCAGAAGAACTGGATTGGTCGCTCAACAGGTGCGGAGGTTGACTTTGAAACCTCAACAGGCGACAAGCTGACAATCTATACCACAAGACCCGACACGCTCTTCGGCGCTACATATATGGTTATCTCTCCCGAGCATCCGTTTATTGAAAAGTGGAGCGATACTCTTAAGAATATGGACGAAATCAGAGCCTACCAGCAGGAGGCGGCAAGAAAGTCTGACTTTGAGCGTACAGAGGTTGCAAAGGATAAAACAGGCGTTAAGCTTGACGGTGTAACGGCAATTAACCCTGTAAACGGCAGAGAAATTCCAATCTTCATTTCCGACTATGTTCTCGTTTCCTACGGCACAGGCGCAATTATGGCTGTTCCTGCGCACGATACGCGTGACTGGGAATTTGCAAAGAAGTTTGATTTGCCGATTATCGAGGTTGTCAAGGGCGGCGATGTGCAGAACGAAGCATTCACCGACTGCGCAACAGGTATTATGGTAAACTCGGGTATGCTTGACGGTCTTTCTGTTGAAGAGGCTAAGGTTAAAATCGTTGAATGGCTCACCGAAAAGGGAGTGGGAAAGCAGAAGGTAAACTACAAGCTTCGTGACTGGGTGTTCTCACGTCAGCGTTACTGGGGCGAGCCTATCCCTGTTGTTCATTGCGATAAATGCGGTTATGTTCCGATTGATGAAAGCGAGCTTCCTCTTAAGCTCCCGATGGTTGAGTCCTATGAGCCGACAGAAAACGGCGAATCTCCGCTTGCAAATATAACAGACTGGGTTGAAACAACCTGTCCGAAGTGCGGCGGCAAGGCTCACCGTGAAACAGACACAATGCCTCAGTGGGCAGGCTCCTCGTGGTATTATCTCAGATATATGGATCCGCACAACAATGAGGCGCTTGCTTCAAAGGAAGCTTTGGAGTATTGGTCACCTGTTGACTGGTACAACGGCGGTATGGAGCATACAACGCTTCACCTGCTTTACAGCCGTTTCTGGCACAAATTCCTCTATGACCTCGGCATTGTTCCGACAAAGGAGCCGTATGCTAAGCGTACAAGTCACGGTATGATTCTGGGCGAAAACGGCGAAAAGATGAGTAAGTCAAGAGGTAATGTAGTAAACCCCGATGATATTGTAAACGAATACGGCGCCGACACAATGCGCCTTTATGAAATGTTTATCGGCGACTTTGAAAAAGCCGCTCCGTGGAATCCTGCAAGCATCAGAGGTTGCCGCCGTTTCCTTGAAAGATATTTCTCGCTTCAGGATATTCTTGTTGACGGCGATGAATACAGCAAAGAGCTTGAAAGCGCTTTCCACAAGACCATCAAAAAGGTTTCGGACGATATAGAGAACATCAAGTTCAACACTGCTATTGCCGCATTGATGGCTCTTATGAACGATATAGCAGCTCAGGGTAAAATCAACAGGAAAGAGCTTGCAACATTTACGCTGCTCTTAAATCCGTTTGCGCCGCATATCACAGAAGAAATCTGGAGCGTTTGCAAGCTCGGTGAGGGTATGGTTGCACAGCAGTCGTGGCCTGAATATGACGAGAGTAAATGTAAGGACGACACCGTTGAAATTGCAGTACAGGTAAACGGCAAAATCAAAACAAGGCTTACCATTGCAGTTGACGCGGACAAAAACGAAGTCCTCTCACAGGCTAAGTCCGATGAAAAAGTTGCGCCTTTGCTTGACGGAAAAAATATCATAAAGGAAATTTATGTGCCCGGAAAGCTTGTAAATATTGTGGCAAAATAAAATCTGAAATTTAAAGTCGATTTGTGAATAAATTGCTTGACATTTGCAGGATAAATATAGTATAATTTATTTTGCAATTATGCGATTAACCCCTGCCGGATGGCGGATGGGAGGGAAGATAAATGGCAGAAATCAGAATTAAGGACAACGAATCTCTGGAAAGCGCTCTTAGAAGATTTAAGAAGCAGTGCGCCAGAGCCGGTGTTATTGCTGAAGTTCGCAAAAGAGAAGCTTATGAAAAACCTTCTGTAAAGCGTAAGAAGAAGTCTGAAGCAGCTCGTAAGCGTAAGTTCAAATAATACTTCCTTTAGTTGCTAATACTTACCGTGAAAAAGCAGGCTTTACGCCTGCTTTTTTGAATATGGAGATTATTATGAAAACATTTCATCTCTCAAGCGTATATGACCTCACTCCGGGGATATTAAATTCTATCGGGGTTCGCTGTCTTTTCCTTGACGTTGACAACACAATACGAAGATACGGTCAGACCGAGCCTGATGCGTCAGCACGTTCATTTATCAAAAAAAATGCAATCTGAGGGTGTTACGATAATACTTTGCTCCAATAATTTTAAAAAGACGATAAAGCCCTATGCACAGTCGCTGAATTGTCAGTATGTCTGCTTTTGTCTTAAGCCGTCGCCGTTTGGTATGATTCGCGCGTGGCTTCGCTCAAAAGCGCGTCTCAGCGAAATAATGGTTGTAGGCGATCAGGTCTTTAACGATATTCTTGCGGGCAAGCTTATGCTTTTCAAAACGATGCTTGTTTCTCCGATTGACAGCGAGCACGAGCCGTCAACAGTTACAAAGAGAAGAAAAATGTTTAAATACTTTGAGAATAAAATTCTTGACAATATAAATCCGTTTTAGGGGGCGATATATTATGAAAAAGCTATTATTAATTTTAGGTCCTAACCTCAATATGGTAGGAATAAGAGAAAAAGGAATCTACGGCGAGGAAACCGCCGAGAGCATTAATAAAGATGTCACGGAATACGCGAAACACAAGGGCGCAGAGCTTGATATTTTTCAGAGCAACAGCGAGGGTGCGCTCATCGACAAAATCCATTCCGTTCTCGGAAACTATGACGGAGTTGTTATAAACGCAGGAGCTTATACGCATTACAGCTACGCTCTGCGTGACGCAATAAACTGCGTTAAGTCCGTACCCTTTGTCGAGGCTCATATGTCGAATATACACGCAAGAGATGAATTTCGCCACAAGTCTGTTATTGCGCCCGAATGTCGCGGTCAGATTGCAGGCTTTGGCAAGAACACTTACTTCCTTGCGATTGACGCCCTTTTGATGATGTGAGGGAGCATATGGAACAGACAAGCACATTTGAACACAGAATAAAAAAGCTTCGTTCCGGCCTTACACAGGCAGGCGAAGCGGCAATAATTCTGTCAAATCAGAACAGACTGTATTTCACAGGCTTTAAATCATCGGCAGGTATTGTGCTGGTCACACGAAGCACAGCATACCTGATAGTGGATTTCCGTTACGGTGAAGCGGCAAAGCAAAAGGTACAGCATATTGATGTTGTAGTTTACAGCAAGCTTTCCGAAACGCTCCAAACCCTTTGCAAAAAGCACAAAATAAAAACGGTATATTTTGAAAACAGCGGTATTACATTAAAGCAGGCTGACGATTATAAAAAGCTGTTAAAGCCGTGCGAGGTAAAATGTACCTTTACAAATTATCTTGATAAAATCATTGGTAATCTGAGAATAATAAAAACGTGCGATGAAGCCGAAAAGCTTTCAGAGGCTCAGCGCATAACCGAAGAAGCATATCTGGAAATACTGAACTACATCAAGCCGGGCGTTGCCGAGCGTGATATTGCCCTTGAGCTTGAGTATCTTATGCGTAAAAAGGGAGCAGACGCAGCAGCGTTTGATTTAATTACAATAACCGGCACGAATACCTCTAAACCGCACGGTGTTCCCGGCAATACAATAATAAAGCGCGGCGACTTTTTCACAATGGATATCGGCGTTCTGCTTGACGGCTACCACAGCGATATGACAAGAACAGTAGCGGTGGGTGAGGTCAGCGAGGAGCAGGAGAAGATATATAATATTGTGCTGAATGCACAGCAAACGGCTCTTTCGCAAATTAAACCGGGAGTCAACTGCGAGTATGTTGACGCAGCGGCGAGAGATATAATTAAAGCAGAGGGTTACGGCGAGTATTTCGGACATTCAACCGGACACGGTGTTGGACTTGATATTCACGAACAGCCGGCGGTTACCGTCAGCAATAAGCAGATTTTAAGTGCGGGTATGGTTATCACCTGTGAGCCGGGAATATACCTGCCCGAAAAATTCGGTGTCAGAATAGAGGATATGGTTATGGTAACGCCCAACGGCTGCCGAAATTTCACAAAAGCGGCGAAAGAACTTATTATTTTGTAAGATATTGGGTGTAAACTGTTGATTTTTTGCCGCAAATTTAGTATAATCAATATGATACTGGTATGAAAAGAAAATTACCAACAACACACAGGAGGATATTAATATGATTTCAGCAGGCGATTTCAGAAACGGCGTAACATTTGAAATGGACGGACAGGTTGTTTCAATCATCGAGTTCCAGCACGTTAAGCCGGGCAAGGGTGCAGCCTTTGTTCGTACAAAAATCAGAAACGTAATCACAGGTGCTGTGGTTGAAAAAACCTTTAACCCTAACGATAAGTACCCGACCGCTTTCATAGAGAGAAAGGATATGGAGTATCTCTACAATGACGGCGATCTTTACTATTTTATGGACAACGAAACCTACGAGCAGACTCCGATCGGCAGCTCAGTTCTCGGCGACAACTTCAAGTTTGTTAAAGAGAATATGGTATGCAAGGTTCTTTCCTATAAGGGCAATGTATTCGGCGTAGAGCCGCCTAACTTCGTAACACTTGAGGTTACCGAAACAGAGCCGGGCGTTAAGGGTGATACTGCAACAAACGTTACAAAGCCGGCTATCGTTGAAACAGGAGCAGAAATTAAGGTTCCTATCTTTATCAACGAGGGCGACAAGATTGAAATTGACACACGCACAGGCGAGTATATGTCCCGTGCATAATTTTAAGGAGTAATATTATGACTTTAACTGAAAAAGCAGCATATATCAAGGGCTTGATTGACGGTCTTAAGCTTGACGAGAGCAAGGACGAAACAAAGGTTATGAAGGCTATTCTTGATTTACTCAGCGATATGGCTATGACTGTTGAGGATATTGACGATGCAGTCGGCGAGCTTACCGATGAGGTTGACGAGATTGACGAGGCTCTTGCAGACTTAGAAGACGAAGTTTACTGCGATGACGATTATGATGATTATGACGATTTTGATTGTGATTGCTGTGACGACGACTGTGACTGCGATGACATTTACTATGAGGTAACCTGCCCGACCTGCGGCGAGGTTATCAACCTCCAGGAGGACGTTCTTCTCTGTGGCGAAACAAACTGCCCGAAATGCGGCGAGACTTTGGAATTTGACTTCGCAGATATTATGGACGACTGTGATTGCGGCTGTGGCTGCGGTCACGACCACGACGAGGAATAAGAAAACTCAGAAACTGATATTTTATTTCAACTATTATTTCAGCACCAAACCAGTGTAACACTGCTTGGTGCTGATTTTGTATCCTGATAAAATATTGAACCGTTTATGCGATGATATTTTGAATATGGGGGAATGTTATGGCAAGCTTGTACTTTACTCGGCACGGACAAACGATATGGAATGTTGAAAATAAAATCTGCGGTGCTACCAATATTGACTTAACTGATTTAGGGCATCAGCAAGCGATTGAATTGGGTAATATCATATTGAAAAAGGGATACAAAATAGACGAGATTTTATCTTCGCCGCTTATTCGCGCCCGTAAAACAGCAGAGCATATTTCAGAGGTAACAGGAATACCGATGCGAGTAGAAATGCGTTTAACGGAACAGAATTTCGGAAAATATGAATCAACCGCAAGGAATGGGGAAGAGTTCAAAGCGGCAAAAGCACATTTTGTCAACAGCTATGATGGCGGTGAGTCAATGCTCAGATTAGCGCAAAGAATTTATAATCTCCTTGATGATATAAAATCGGAAGATAACAAGACATATCTTTTAGTGGCTCACAACGGAATTGCCAGGGTAGTAAATTCGTATTTCTTTGATATGAGCAACGAGGAGTATGCGGCTTTTGGTATAAATAACTGCGAAATTATCCGTTACGATTTTTAATAAATGCAAAGGCTGTATGAACTGGAATAACTACCATTCATACAGCCTTTAATCATATATGAGTATATACGGATTATTTACACATTAGACGGACTTACCGAAATGATACTATATAACGTCGCCATCAGCTCTGCGCTTGAAATGTTATCGGCATATTCAAGGCTGTTGAATCTGGCTTCCTTGGCATATTCGTTAAGTACAATATTTGCGCTGTGTAAAAGTCTGCGCTTTGGCAACAGCTTCGGATCCATTATTTTTGATTCAGTCAGGAGATTGCCGAATCCTTTAACCGTCAGCAGATAAGCGTTGACCTCAAGAATATCGTTTACAGTTTGCTCAACGCTTACATCAGCTATTGCCAGAGCCGCAAAAACAGCCATATCAACTCCGCTTGTCAGCCTGTAACCGTGTCCTCTGAGGGAGGTTATTATTCTGTTTGTCTTATCTATTAAAGCATCGTTTTCTTTATCGCTCAAGGCTAAAGTATTTGACATTGCCTGTACTGTGTTGCCGTTGCTGAATTCCGGTTTTAAAAGCTCAAACAGCTGCTCGGATTTTTTAATTATTTCATTGTTTGGCTTTTTGTCAAGCGTAAACTGTACCGCAATCAGGCAGTCTTCAGATGAAGTGAGAAAGAAATGCTCTTTTTTAATTATGTCAAATATTATACGGGTCTGATTTGTAATGCTCTCATATTCGTCCTGTGACGAGTGCTTCACGATTAAGTATGCCGCAAGAGTAAGATAGGAGGACGAGGAAAAAACCTCCTTGAGCAAATTATATACATTGTTTAGCTCCTTGAAAGTTTCCATCGGATTCTGCTCAATAGACAGTAGGGTAGCAAGGGGAATGGTTGTCATTGTGCTTCTGAAGTTCGAGAAAAAGCTGGTATTCTCCTTGATTATCTCTTTTGACGTTTTTATTCTCTTTGGGTCAAGGGTAATGCCGTTGGTAGTATAAATATTTGCGCACAGCGGATAAAGCTGTGAAGCCTCCCACTTGAAGCTTTCCTTCATCATTTCAAGATTACGGGCGAAAAGCTCACAGCGTGCAAGCAGTGTTTCGGTCATAATTATTCTCCGTTCACTTAGTTTGTAAAAAGCGGCACAGTGTTGCTGTGCCGCATAAAATTTGTTTAAAGCAAGAATCAAACGCCCATAAGCTTTTCGCCTGCACCGGCAAGCTTGTCAAGAAGCTCCTTTGCGTGCTCTGCGCTCTGACCGACAGCGGTTACATAAAGCTTAATCTTAGGCTCTGTACCGCTCGGGCGAACGATAACGGCATTTTCACCCTCAAGTGAATATGCGATTACATTTGACTTAGGCAGCTTTATTTCAGTCTTTTCGCCTGTCAGCTTATCTTCGCTTACGCTTTCAAGGTAATCATCAACCTTGATAACTTTGAAGCCTGCAATCTCGCTCGGCGCGTTTTCTCTGAGACCTGTCATAATCTCAGACATCTTCTTCATACCCTCAGCGCCTTCAAATGCAAAGTTGAGGGTGTTGTTCATATAGTAGCCGTACTTTTCGTACATTTCATCAATTACCTGAGAGAGAGTCTTGCCCTGCTTTTTATAGAAAGCAGCCATTTCACAGATGAGCATTGAAGCGACAACAGCATCCTTGTCACGAACATAGGAGCCTGCAAGATAGCCGTAGCTTTCCTCAAAGCCGAACACATATCTGTTTTCCTCGCCCTTTTGCTCAAGACCGAGAATCTGCTCACCGATATACTTGAAGCCTGTCAGCACATTTCTGAGCTCTGCGCCGTATTCAGAGCAAAGCTTGTTAATCATAATGCTTGTAACAATAGTTTTTACAACAATAGGGTTCTGCGGCAATGTGCCGAGAGCCTTGCGCTGTGACAGAACATAATTTGTAAGCATAATGCCTGTTTCGTTGCCGGTAAGCAAGCGGTATGCGTCGCTGTCCTTTGCAGCAATACCTACGCGGTCGCTGTCCGGGTCGGTAGCAAGCAAGAGGTCAGGCTTAACCTCATCACACATATCAAGACCGAGCTTTAAAGCTTCTTTGAATTCAGGGTTCGGATACGGGCAAGTGGTAAAGTTGCCGTCCGGCATTTCCTGCTCCTTTACAACCTGAACATCCTCAACGCCTATTCTGTTAAGAATTCTGCGAACAAGCTTGTTGCCTGCTCCGTTAAGCGGAGTATAAACAACCTTTAAGCCTGAATCCTTGCAAATATCCTTGTGAATCTGCTGAGCCTGAACATTGTCAAGATATGTTTCGTAAACGCTGTCTGCTACATACTCAATAGTGCCGTCAGCTAAAGCCTTGTCAAAATCTGCAAGCTTAATATCCTCAAAGCAGTCAAGCTTCTGAATTTCGGCATAAACTGCGTTAGCTCCGTCGTCGGTCATCTGACAGCCGTCGCTGCCGTAGCATTTATAGCCGTTGTATTTTGCCGGGTTGTGGCTTGCGGTTATCATAATTCCGCTCTTACACTTAAGCTCTCTTACAAGGAATGAGAGGACAGGCGTCGGCTGAAGCTCGGTTGAGATATAAACCTTTATTCCGTTGCCTGCAAGAACTCTTGCAGCTTCCTTTGCAAAAAGGTCAGCCTTGATTCTTGAGTCGTAGGAGATAGCTACTGCCGACTCGGAATATTTATTATTAAGATAATTTGCAAGTCCCTGAGTTGCAAGTCGAACACTGTAAATGTTCATTCTGTTTGTGCCGGCACCTATAACGCCTCTGAGTCCGGCTGTACCAAACTCAAGCGCACGGTAAAAGCGGTCATAGATTTCTTCCTCCTGACCGTCTATTGATACTAACTCATCAATAAGGTCCTTATCCTCGGTTGCCTTTGCTTTCCATAATGTATAAAGCTCGGTTGTATTCATAAAATCCACCTCTGACAGTTGTTTTAAATATCAATTAAATTGTTTTCTAAATTTACCCAATTATATCACATTTATAAAAAAAAGACAAACTCTAAACTGACAAATTTTTGTTATCCAGAGTTTATCTTGATGTTTATTTTGCTACATCTCATTATTTTTGAAGTCCTAATTGTTAAATTTTTAACTTTCCTTGTGCTGAGCCGATTTTTATAGTAAAATAGAAGAAGTTATGTTTTATAGCGTAAATATAATCTTAGGAGGACTAAAAATTGGAAGAAAATAATAATTTGATTCTGGAAAACGAATCAGAAAACGAAAAAACCGTATCCGAGGAAACGGTTGCGCTGTCGGGCGATGTCTCGGTTCAGCCTGAGGAATCTGCTGAGACTTCGGAAAACGCTGAGGATAATGCGGATTTACAGGAATCGTTGGACAACGAAGCTGAGGGGGAGGGATATGTATCACAGTTTGCTGATATTATCGGTGTAAACAGTGAGCAGGAAGCGACAACGGCGGTTAAGGTTAAAAAGAGACGTTTTGTTATGCCTTGCGTGATTGTATCTGCCTGCGTATTGTTTGTTGCCGTGTTAATCGGAGTAGCGTTTTTGTTTTTCTTTAATACGTCTGTTACCGGTACATATGTAATCGAAACCGAAGAGCAGCAGGGTAATGCGCAGACATACTTTATTCTTGAAGAAAACGGAAAGCTTACACAGCGTATTGGTACTGTTGAGCTTGAGGGTACGTATGAAACTACTACCGAGGATAATGTAAGCAAGATTACATTTGTAATTCCGGCTAACTATGTCAATGTTACCTACAACTATAAGCTTGACGGCAATAAGCTTACCGGAATGAAAATGCTTTTGTCCGATGATAACGGCAATTCAATGACCTTTGCTCCTGCAACATATGTTGAAACTAAGCTTGACCCGATAGAAAAGGCTCAGCTTGATTCAAAGCTTGTAGGAAAGTGGCAGGATGCGGCAGGTTACGGTCTTGTATACACCTTCAATGAAGATTACAGCTTTATAATGAGCGGTAACGGTATGAACATTTACGGTTACTATTCATCTGAAAACGGAACTGTAAAAATAAAGTATTTCGCAGCTGATGTTGTTGAAAATTCAGCAACCTACTCCTTCAACGGCGAATCATTAGTGTTTAACGATCTGGAATTTAAGAAGGTAACAGAATAAAAACTATCGGCAGACTCTTTTTAGGATGGGTGTAAATGTTTATTAAGAGAAAAATAATAGCTGCTCTGTCTGTGATTATGATAGTGCTTTTTTCACTTCCTGTTGTAAGCGTATCCGCAGCGGTATCTGGAGTGAAAATATCAAAATCTCATTACAGCGTTCAAATCGGTTCTACATTAAAGATAGACGCAATAGGCTCAAATCTTATATGGAGTTCCTCTGATCCTTCGGTTGCAACAGTAAGTCAACTCGGCGTGGTAAAAGGCATCTCAATGGGTAAAGCAACCATCACAGCAAAAAGCGGCTCGTATTCCGCCAGCTGTGAAATTTCCTGCGGCTTTTATAAGGGAATTGACGTTTCAAGCTGGAATGGGGAATATTCTCAGAGCGGAGCATATCTTGGCCCTGTAGACTGGAAAAAGGTAAAATCTCAGGGAATAGACTTTGCCTTTCTCCGTGCCGGCTACGGCTGGGAGGATTACCCGTATCAGGTTGACAACCAGCTCTCACACAATATAAAAGGCTGTCTTGAAAACGATATTCCTTTTGGACTGTACTTTTATTCATACGCTACAAACGGCTATGAAGCAGTTTTGGAGGCAAAGTATTTGCTGAGAATTCTTAATGATTATTTGCCCGACGCAAAAACAAAGATGAGATTGCCGATTGCTTATGATATTGAAGAAGAGTTTATCTATACAATGAGCAGCAGTAAGCTTACGGACATCGCTGTTTCTTTCTGTAATGTTCTCAAGGCTGAGGGCTACGACACTATGATTTACGGAAATACAGCGTCATTCAACATTATGAATCTGGAAACGCTTCAAAAGAACGGTATTGGCTTTTGGTATGCAATGTGGCCGTATACACCGCAGTTCACAGAGCATGAAACCATCGGCAAAACAGACATCGTACCTGATGTGTGGCAGTATGCCTCGGACGGCTCGGTTCCGGGCGCCGGAACAGCTGATGGCGTTGATATGAATGTATTATATATGCTAAGCAGTAAGACGGATTTATTTAAAGACACAGCGACTACTGCTCAGGTGACGAAACCCGGCAGCGGAACAGCGAAGCTCAGCTGGAACAGTGTTGCTTTGGCTCAGTACAACCTGTATAGAGCGAATGTCAGCTCAGCGGGTAAAATTGATACCGCAAATGCTTCTAAGCTATACAGCGGCGGAAAAACAACCTTTACCGACGGTTCAATGAGATACGGGAAAAGTTATTACTATTACACAGATACCTCGTTTTCTGGCGATTTGCTTGACCCTGATTACCGTAAAATTGTAAGCGGTGTAGAAAAGGGTGCATATGTATATAACGTCTATAAGGGCGATGTATCTTTAAACGGTAAACTGGATTTGATTGACGCTATTTTAATTCAGAAATATGTCAACAGTCAAAACACACTTTCCGATATTCAAAAGTTTGCCGCCGATTACGATTCATCTTCCGGTATCAAGCTTGCCGATGCAATGCTTGTTCAAAAGGCGGCTCAAAGCTCAAATAATTGATATAGTTATAGAACGGCTGTTTTAACCTTTGTGTGAAACAGCCGTTATTTTAAATTCTTGCAAGAAAATATACAAAATTCTTGATTTACCTCTTTATTTCTTGTTAAGTATATGATATAATGTAATCAGCAAAAGAGATTTTGCAAATAAAATGCAGGAGGTTATATTATGTTGATTACCTACATAGCGAAGAAAGTAAATCTTAAGGACAATTTCAAAAATATGGTTGACAAGAAGCTGTCCAAGTTCGACAGACTGTTCAGCGACAGCGCAAGCGCAACAGTAAAGGTAGCTGTTGAAAAGAACAGACAGACTGTTGAAATTACTATCAACGATAACGGAATGATATACAGATCAGAAAATACATCTGCTGAAATGAACGAGGCTGTTGACAAGTGTGTTTCAATCCTCGGCAGACAGATCAGAAAGAATAAGACAAAGCTTGAAAAACGCCTCAGAGAAGGCTCTATTGACGAATTTATCGCAGCGGATGATGATGCCGCTGATATAGAAGAGGTTGAAGAGGCAGTAAGCTATGATGTATACCGTGTCAAGACTATACCGTCAAAGCCGATGCTCGTTGATGAAGCAATACTCAGAATGAATATGGTTGACCATCAGTTCTTTATGTTTACAAATGCCGATACTTCACAAATCAATGTTGTATATAAAAGAGCTGACGGCAGATACGGTCTGTTAGTTCCCGAAGAAGATTGATTTATTATTGATTTATTCTGGTTTTTTTCATATATTTTTCTCCACAATTTCAAGCAAGAAAGCCGCAGCGTTCGCTGCGGCTTTCTTGCTTGAAAACAAATTCCCAAGTTGGATAGATTTAAGCTGTTG
>DKZT01000061.1 GCA_002493755.1 Ruminococcaceae bacterium UBA7067 | reverse complement strand
TCACCTTAATTTATATTGTAGGAGTGGAATATTTATGCTGATGACTTCAGATTGTCAACATCGCCAAAGGCGATATTTCACTTTGGCTTTGGCAAAATATAATTGCAGCAGCAATATCATTGCGCAGAATGGCTGCGCACAGGAGGTGAGCTTATGGCGCTGGACGGTGCGTTTTTGCGCTTTATAAAAACTGAGCTTGAGGAAAAGCTTATCGGCTTGCGTGTTGAAAAGGTGTTTCAGCCGAACCGTGACGAGCTTGTAGTGGCTTTTCGGGGAGTAAGCGGAGCATATAAGGTGCTGATGTCGGCGAGGGCAAATTCGCCGAGGGTGAATATAACGCAGTATCCGCCCGAAAATCCGCAGACTCCGCCGATGCTCTGTATGCTTCTCAGAAAAAGGCTTACAGGAGCAAAGCTGAAGGAGATAACACAGTATCAGCTTGAAAGGGTAATACGCTTTACCTTTGATGCAACGGACGAGCTGGGTGATAAAATTGAGCTTTCTCTAATAGCGGAGATTATGGGAAAATACAGCAACGTGATTTTTGTTGACGGCAGCGGCAATGTGATAGACGCACTAAAAAGGGTAGATATGACAATGTCCTCTCAGCGGCTTGTCCTGCCGGGCGTTGAATACAGACTGCCGCCGCCGCAGGATAAGCTCAATCCGCTTGAGGTGACGGCTGATGAGATTATCGGCAGAATCAGAAGCTCAGGCAAGACCGTGACGCTCAATAAAGCGATATTGTCGGCAGTGCAGGGCTTTTCACCTGTTGTGTGCCGCGAGCTTGAGCATCTGTCAGGCAGAGGAGCGGAGCTTGACACCTTATCTATGACAGACGAGCAGTACAGCCGCCTCGGCTTTTTCCTGAAGAGAACGCTCAGTGAAATCGGCGACAACAAGGGTATTCCCTGTATGGTGCAGGATTTGAACGGCAAGCCGATTGATTTCTCGTTTATGAATATTCTGCAGTATGGCACGGCGGCAAAAACCGTTCGCTTTGAAAGCTTCAGCGAGCTTTTAGACAGCTTTTACCTTGAGCGTGATAAAACAGAGCGAATGAGAGTAAAGGGGCAGGACTTGCTCAGACTTCTTACGAATATAACCGAGCGACTGACGCGAAAGATTAACACACAGAAAATAGAGCTTGCAAACAGCGAGGACAGAGAGCCGCTGAGAATAAAGGGCGATTTGCTTCAGGCGAATTTATACCGCATAGAAAAGGGTATGACTGAAATTGAGGTTGAAAACTTCTATGAAGAAAATATGCCGATGATAAAAATCAAGCTCAATCCTGCGCTTACTCCGGGTCAGAATGCGCAGAAATACTACAAGGACTACCGCAAGGCTAAGAATGCACAGCAGTATTTAACGGTTGAGATTGAAAAGGCACAGCAGGAGCTTTTGTATATTGACACGGTGTTTGACAGTCTGTCAAGAGCCGAAACAGAGCGAGAGCTTGCGGAGATAAAGCAGGAGCTTATCGAGGGCGGCTATATCAAGCGTATCCGTTCAAGGCAGAAGATAAAGGGAACTCTGCCGCCGCTTGAATTTACCTCAAAAAGCGGACTTAAGATTTTAGTCGGCAGGAATAACGTGCAGAACGATAAGCTCACGCTTAAAACGGCGAGAAACTACGATTTGTGGTTCCACACCAAGGATATACCGGGTTCTCACACTATTATTGTGTCGCAGGGCGAAACACCTGACGATGAAACAATTTTATACGCCGCACAGCTTGCCGCATACCACAGCAGGGCAAAGGAAAGCAGTAAGGTTCCGGTTGATTACACGCTGATTAAGTATGTCAGCAAGGCAGTGGGCGCAAAGCCGGGAATGGTGATATACAAGAATCAGAAAACCCTGTTTGTAAAGCCGTCATTGGAGCAAGAGTGAAGAGTGGAGAGTGAAGAGTGGAGATTAATTTTGAAACGAGGTTGTAGGGAACGGTCTTGACCGTTCCGGGTCGAACCGGTAAATATGCGACAAATACTGAGTGCAAATATTGGGTATACTATATAAATTTAGGAAACGGGATTAAAAATTTTGAATTTGCACTTGAAAAAATGCGGCGTTTATGTTAAAATGACTGAGTTGTATCTATAAAATCATTTATTTGATATATTTTGCGAAAGGAAGAAAATTATGGGAGTTTTAGAGTATGTTCTCGGCAGCATTCTTCTGCTGTTTTCGGTTGCAATAATCATCGTTATTATTCTCCAAGAGGGTCATCAGCAGGGCTTGGGCGTTGTTACAGGCGGTGCTGACACATTCTTCTCAAAGAATAAGGCTCGTTCAATCGACGCTTTCCTCTCACGCTGGACAAAGCTGTTTGCGCTTGTTTTTGTTGCAGTTGTTATTGCGCTGAATGTAATTGCAAGATTTTTCTGATTGAGAATTAAAATTCAAGAGCAAATTATCGGGACACGGTTTTTCGCCGTGTCCTTTTTTGCACACAAAAAGCCTGCCGAAAAAAATGGCAGGCTTTGTTATAAAGTAAAATATCAGCGTATAAGCGTTGACACATCTATTATCGGAAATATAACATTTAATATCGCTACAGCTAATGAAACGGCAAGAATTATCAATGATAAAACTCTGAATACCTTATCGGGCATTGTTCCGTCACTGCATAAACTGTCTGACAGCGAACCTGCGAAACCGATACGGATAGTCACATTCGGATGTCTGCTTTTGTTTTGACGGGTGTTGCCTAACGGCTTTCTTGCTGTTTTGTTTTTTTGCTCCATTACATTTGCGATTTCTCCTAAATACATTGCACCCAAAGTAAACACTGACAATAATATTATCGAATTGTTCACACCGAGTAAGCCGTGAAATCCAAATGGAGGAATCAGGTAAATTAAGTATATGAGAAAAAATAATACAACCGAAATGATAACATCTATTATACGAACGCCGCTTTTCATCGAACGCTTGTGTATAATAAAGCAAACGAGCGATATTCCGATTGAAACAGCTAAAATTACCGAGTTGATAACATAGGAGGTTGGCGATATAAGCTTAAGGCTGTTAAGGATTGAAACAGCTATCAACAATAAAATGCCAGTAAAAAAGAATATCAGCTTTATAAGCAGAGCTTTGACATTGAGCATTTTTTATTCCTCAAGAGTTCCCTGACTCTGCGCCTTAAGATAAGCGTTGATAAAGCCGTCGATGTCGCCGTCCATAACTGCGTTTATGTTGCTTGATTCAAAGGCTGTTCTGTTGTCCTTTACAAGCGTGTACGGCATAAATACATATGAACGAATCTGCGAACCCCAAGTAATTTCCTTCTGAACGCCCTTGATGTCTTCAATCTTGTCGAGATGCTCTCTTTCCTTGATTTCCATAAGCTTTGAGGCGAGCATCTTCATTGCAACCTCACGGTTCTGGTGCTGGCTTCTCTCAACCTGGCAGGCTACGACAATGCCTGTCGGAATATGTGTAAGACGAACAGCAGAAGAGGTCTTATTAACCTTCTGTCCGCCTGCGCCGCTTGCACGGTAAACGTCCATCTTTATGTCCTCAGGGTTGATATTAACCTCTATGTTGTCGTCAATTTCAGGCATAACCTCAAGTGAAGCAAACGAGGTGTGACGTCTGCCCGAGGAGTCGAACGGCGATACTCTTACAAGGCGGTGAACGCCCGACTCGCTCTTTAAGTAGCCGTAGGCATTGATGCCCTCAACAAGAATAGTTGCGCTCTTAAGTCCTGCCTCTTCGCCGTCGAGGTAGTCGAGAGTTTTAAGCTTGAAGCTGTGGCGTTCCGCCCAGCGGTTGTACATACGGTAAAGCATCTCAGCCCAGTCCTGAGCTTCGGTGCCGCCCGAGCCTGCGTGGAAGGTTACGATAGCGTTTTTTGCATCGTATTCGCCTGTGAGAAGCGTTGAAAGTCTTTGCTGTTCAAGCGATTCCTTGATTTTCGCAACCTCGTCCTGTGCTTCCTCAAGGAGCGATAAATCCTCCTCCTCGTTGGCAAGCTCAATCAGAGCAAGTGCGTCCTCGTAAGCCGCTTCAAGGCTGTTGTAGCCGTCAACCTTGCCCTTGAGCATACTGGTGCGCTGTAAAATTTTCTGTGAATTTTCCATATCGTCCCAGAAGCCCGGTTCGGCAGCTCTGTGCTCAAGCTGCTGAATTTCAGACTCCATTGCCTTTAAGCCGAGCGCATCAGCGAGATCGTCAATGTCGGGCTTAAGTCTTTCCAAATCTAAGCGTAGCTCTTCAAACTGTATCAAAAATATCATCCTTTACTGTTCACTTCTTCTTATTATAAATTATAAGGCAAGAAATGTAAATAGCCTTTGCCCTGTTATATCAGCATTTTCCTTGCGTTAAGGACTTGCTTGGCGGAAGAATAATATAATGGGCGGTGAAATGACGGCTGACAGTAAGAAGCGAAAGGGTGTGAGATTATGAGCAAGCCTGCTGTGAATAAAAGTGAAAGCAAAAGGGGAGAGCATATGCCGCCGCTTACCGAAACGATGTCGGGAGCGGAGCGGTATATAATGGATATTTCAACGCACGTTTCGCATCCGTCGGATGACAGCGTTGAGGAAATGCGGTGGTGGAGCATTGAAAACAAGAAGTAGCCGATGCTAAAGCGGTGTTAAGGAAACAGCTTTCAGCGTGATTTATTCAGCGTTTCCTTAAGTATTCGGCTGTTTCTTGTGCAGGTTTATCGTTCCGCCGTTGTAGCTGAGGGTCATTTCATCGCCCTTGATGTCGTAGTCAAATTCAAAGCTTTTTTTGAGGTGGCTGTCGGTCAGCCGTATTTTGCTGTCGTCAACAACGCAGTCGCCGTAAAAGCGTGTTTTTGCGCCACCCATAGAATGTATGTCGAGGCTTGCTCTTGTGCCGTCAAAGCTTAAGAACACCGTTGTGCTGTATTCGCCGCTTCCGCTCCAGGAATTTATCATCACCTCGTCCGGCTTGTCGATTATGGTGCGCTGAGTGCAGGAGCAGAAAAGCATAGTGAAAATGAGAAGCGGAAAGAACAGAAAAAATGATTTCTTCATTTTAATCCCCCAAAAGTATCATATACGGTAGTTTATGAATTTTTATGGGGTGTTATACAGTGCGGCATAAGAAAATGAAATAAAAATAAAAAAATGCGAAAAAAAGCTTGACTTTGCAGGAACCGTCTGATATAATATCTATCGTTGACTGAACAACACAACAATTTAACAAATGCGAGTGTGCTGGAATAGGCAGACAGGCACGTTTGAGGGGCGTGTGTTTCACGACGTATGGGTTCAAGTCCCATCACTCGCACCAGTGATCGACATTCTTTGATATAGGAATGTCGATTTTATTTTTTAAAGAAAATGATGTAATGACAGATACTATAAAAACCACACCCATATTCTATTGACATAGAAATATGAGTGTGGTAATATAATAGTGTAAAGAGAACGGCTTTAGCTGTTTCGCACACAAGTTTAAATAATCGTTTTGATTAACCGCCTTGTCTGGTACACAGGGCGGTTATTTCTTTTTTATATTCTTGATGACTTCGTTTAAAGCCACCAATAAAACAGCAAATGAAATTATGTAAATAATATCTGCCATCTGAATATACACCCCCTTTCACAAGGGAGCTGAAACAGCCGCCACCGTTCCTTTACGATAACAGTATATCATAGCTGTAGTTATCTTGCAATAAGCGATAACGATTTATTATAAAGATACTACACCCAAATCTCACCCAAATATCATCAAAAAAATTTTGCGATTACATTGTATGCTTGTAACAAATGTGATATAATTATCGTTACCGACACCAATTAATCAGGAGGAATGACTATGCAGATTACAAACGATGTTTTATATGTAGGCGTAAATGACCATAATATTGATCTTTTTGAGGGTCAGTACGTTGTTCCGAACGGTATGGCTTACAACTCCTATGTGATAAAGGACGAGAAAACAGCCGTTATGGATACGGTTGACATCAACTTTACACACGAATGGCTTGACAATGTTGCCGCCGCCTTAGACGGTAAGGAGCCTGATTATCTTATTGTTCAGCATATGGAGCCGGATCACTCGGCGAATATCCAGAACTTTGCAAATGTTTATCCCAATACAAAAATTGTTGCCAATGCAAAAACCTTTGCGATGATGCAGCAGTTTTTCGATTTTGATATAGAGGACAGAAAGGTTGTTGTTGCAAACGGCGAGAGCCTGTCGCTCGGCAAGCACGTGCTTACATTTGTGTTTGCTCCGATGGTTCACTGGCCTGAGGTTATGATGACCTACGATTCAACCGATAAGATTCTTTTCTCTGCCGACGGCTTCGGCAAGTTCGGTGCGCTGGATATTGACGAGGACTGGGCTTGCGAGGCTCGCCGCTATTATATCGGTATCGTAGGCAAGTACGGCGCACAGGTTCAGAGCGTGCTTAAAAAGGCGGCAGGTCTTGATATTCAGATTATCTGCCCTCTGCACGGTCCTGTGCTTACTGAGAATCTCGGCTATTACATAAATCTGTATGACATCTGGTCATCATACAGAGCAGAGGACGACGGCATTGTTATCGCTTATACGTCTGTTTACGGTCACACAAAGGCGGCTGTAATGGAGTTCGCCGAGATGCTCAAGAGAAAGGGAGCGCCGAAGGTTTCACTGTTCGACCTTGCAAGGGACGATATGGCTGAGGCTGTTGAGGACGCGTTCCGTTACTCAAAGCTCGTTCTGGCTACTACAACCTACAACGCCGATATTTTCCCGTTTATGCGTGAGTACATCAACCACCTCACTGAGAGAAATTATCAGAACAGAACCGTTGCCTTTATCGAAAACGGCACATGGGCGCCGCTTGCCGCAAAGACAATGAAGGGTATGTTTGAAAAAAGCAAGAACCTTACCTTCGCGGATACAACGGTAACAATCAAATCTGCGCTTAAAGGCGACAGCAGAGAACAGCTTGAGGCTCTTGCGGACGAGCTGTGCAAGGAGTATGTGGCTCAGTCTGCCGATGCAAGCGACAAACACGATATGAGCGCGCTGTTCAAGATTGGCTACGGTCTGTATGTTGTAACCTCAAATGACGGCAACCGTGACAACGGTCTTATTGTCAACACCGTTACACAGGTTACGGATTCTCCGAACAGAGTAGCCGTAAACATAAACAAGGCTAACTATTCCTATCATACAATCAAGCAGACAGGAAAAATGAACGTCAACTGCCTGTCGGTTGAAGCGCCGTTCAAGGTGTTTGAAACCTTCGGCTTCCAGAGCGGCAGAAACACGGACAAGTTCGAGGGTCTTGATGTTCTGCGCTCTGATAACGGCTTGGTGTTCCTGCCGAGATATATCAATGCGTTTATGTCGCTTAAGGTTGAGCAGTATGTTGACCTCGACACACACGGAATGTTCATCTGCAGCGTTACCGAGGCAAGAGTTATGAGCGACAAGGAAACGATGACCTACACCTATTACCAGAACAATGTTAAGCCGAAGCCCGAAACAGAGGGCAAGAAGGGCTTTGTGTGCAAGATTTGCGGATATATTTATGAGGGCGATGTTCTGCCTGACGATTATATCTGCCCGCTGTGCAAGCACGGCGCAGCCGACTTTGAGCCGATTGAATAATTCCGATAATACTGAAAATGACAAAAAATTACAAAAAATGTTGACATTTTGACTTTACTGCCATATAATATTGTCAATATAACAAACCGAAGAACAAGAGTGAGTAGAGGTCATTAATTGTGTTCAGAGAGCCTGCGGCTGGTGTGAGCAGGCGGCAATGTGGCTTTGAATGGACTTGCGAGGGCGGCGCCAAAGGGTTTCCGAGTATGCGCCGACGGGTTAACCTTTACCGTTACAAAAAGGCTCGTGTGCTGGCACGGATGAGCGGGCGGCTTTGCCGTCAATTTGGGTGGTACCGCAGAAGTATTCAAGACTTTTGTCCCTTTTTTAGGGATGAAAGTCTTTTTTTGTTGCTCTGCCTCACTCTCAACTCTCAACTCTGCGGCGAAGCCGCGAAAGGATGTGTTTTTGTGATAAAACCAAGCTTTGAAACAGTAAAAGAACTTGCAGAGGATTACGACATTATTCCAATCTGCAAAGAGATTTATGCCGATTTGACAACTCCGATTAACCTTATACGCAGGATTGCAAAGTATAAAAAAGAATTCTTCCTGCTTGAAAGCGTAGAGGGCGGCGAAAAATGGGGACGCTACTCATTTATCGGCTTTGACCCGAAAGCCAGGATTTATTGCAAAGACGGCGTTGTTACGGTTGAGGGTGAGGGCAGCGCAAGCTGTCACAGCGATAAGCCGCTTGAGGTTTTGCGTGAGTATATGAAAAGCTATAAAACCCCAAAGCTTGAGGACATACCGCCGTTCACCGGCGGCTTGGTCGGATACTTCGGCTACAATATGATTGGCTATGCCGAGCCTGTTTTAGACCTCAAAAGCGGAGAATTCAACGATTTTGATTTGCTGCTTGCCGACAAGGTTATCGCCTATGACCACTTAAGCCAGAAAATCACTATCATAGTTAATATGAAAACAAACGACCTTTACGCTCAGTACGAAAAGGCTTTAAACGATATTCAGAATATAATAGATTTAATCACCGACCATTCGCCTATTGCACAGCAGTACACGCCGAGAGATGTGAAATTTGACTGCAATTTCTCAAAAGAGGACTTCTGCAAAATGGTTGAAAAAACCAAGAAGTACATCTATGACGGAGATATTTTTCAGTGTGTTGTGTCAAGACGGTTTGAGGCAAGCTATGACGGCAGTCTGCTTGACGCCTACCGTGTGCTTCGCACTACAAATCCGTCGCCGTATATGGTGTTTATGAAGCTCGGCGGCAAGGAGATAATGTGTTCCTCACCCGAAACGCTGGTAAGACTGAAAAACGGCAGGCTGTCAACCTATCCGATAGCAGGCTCACGCCTGAGGGGCAAAAATGCCGCAGAGGACGACGCGCTTGAAGCGGAGCTTTTAGCGGACGAAAAGGAGCTTGCCGAGCATAATATGCTTGTCGATTTAGGCAGAAACGACATTGGCAGAATCGCAAAAATCGGCAGTGTTGAGGTTACGGAGTATAAGCAGGTTCATCGCTACTCAAGGATAATGCACATTTGCTCGGAGGTAGAGGGCGACATAAAGGACGGCTGTGACGCATTTGACGCTATCGGGTCGCTTTTGCCGGCAGGAACTCTGTCGGGTGCGCCGAAGATAAGAGCCTGTGAGATTATTGAGCAGCTTGAACCCGAGCCGAGAAACATCTATGGCGGAGCGATAGGCTATGTTGATTTCAGCGGCAACACAGATGTGTGCATAGCTATCAGGATGGGTGTAAAAAGCGGCGGCAAGGTTTATGTTCAGGCAGGAGCAGGAATTGTTGCCGACAGCGTACCCGAAAGCGAATATGAGGAAACGGCAAGCAAAGCAAGAGCTGTTATAAACGCAATAGAAACAGCCGCAGAAATTGAGATGTATTAAGGAGGGGCAGTGATGATACTTTTAATAGATAATTACGACAGCTTTTCCTACAACCTCTATCAGCTTGCAGGAAGCTTCAACAGCGATATAAGGGTTATAAGAAATGACGAAATGACGACAGATGAAATCAAAGAGCTTAAGCCCTCGCACATTATTCTCTCGCCGGGCCCCGGGCATCCGTCAAAAGCCGGAGTGTGTGAGCAGGCAGTCAGGGAGCTTGGGCGCTGCGTGCCGATTCTCGGTGTTTGCCTGGGACATCAGGCGATTTACGAGGCTCTCGGCGGCAAGGTCGTTCACGCATACGAGCTTATGCACGGCAAGCCGAGTGTTGTCGACATAGACGCCTCCTGCAAGGTTTTTGACGGTCTTAAGAATAAGGAAAGAGTCGCACGTTACCATTCGCTTATTGCACAGCGAGAAAGCCTGCCAAGCTGCCTTAAGGTCACTGCCGCCGATGAAAAGGGTGAAATTATGGCGGTGGCGCACAAGAGCTTTAATATCTACGGACTGCAATTTCACCCCGAGTCGATACTTACAGACAGCGGCGCAGTGATGATGAAGAATTTTCTGAGTATTGAAAGGAATGATTACATTGATTAAAAATACAATAGATAAGCTTATAAACGGACAGAGCCTTGAGTTTGACGAAACAAAGGCTGTTATGAACCAGATTATGTCGGGCGAGGCTACTAACGCACAGATTGCGTCATTCCTGACTGCACTCAGAATAAAGGGCGAAACTCCGACCGAGATTTCAGCCTGCGCCAGCGTAATGAGAGAAAAGGGGGAGAAGCTTAAGCGTGATTTCACTGTTGCCGAGATTGTCGGAACAGGCGGCGACAACGCAAACACCTTTAATATCTCAACGGTAAGCGGCTTTGTTATATCAGGCGCAGGAGTGCCTGTTGCAAAGCACGGCAACCGCAGTGTGTCAAGCAAGTGCGGTGCGGCTGATGTTCTGAAGGCGCTGGGAGTCAGGCTTGACCTTGCACCCGAGCAGAACGAGCAGGTGCTTAAGGAGTGCGGAATCTGCTTTATGTTCGCACCTATTTATCATTCTTCAATGAAGTATGCCGCACCCGTAAGACAGGAGCTTGGAATAAGAACGGTATTCAATATATTAGGGCCTTTGGCAAACCCGACAGGCGCAGAAATAAACCTTATCGGCGTGTATTCGCACGAGCTAGTCCGCCCAATAGCCGAGGTGCTTCAGAAGCTCGGCGTTAAGAGAGGTATGGTTGTTCACGGCATTGACGGACTTGACGAGATAACGCTCACGGACAAAACGGCTGTCTGCGAGATAAACGGAGAAAGCTTAACGGAGTTTGTTATCGACCCTGAGCAGTATGGCTTTAAGCTTTGCACAGGAGATGAGCTTGTCGGCGACAACGCACAGGAAAATGCACAGACAGCCTTAGAGATTCTTGACGGCGAAAAGGGCGCAAAGCGTGATATAGTGCTTTTGAATTCAGGCGTTGTGCTGTACCTTGCAGGCAAGGCGCAGTCGATAGAGGACGGCGTTCAGCTTGCCGCTGAGTCCATAGATTCGGGCAAGGCTAAGGCACAGCTTGAAAAGCTTGTAAAGGCGACAAACAGCTTTGATAATTAAGCTTGGAGTTATGGGGGTTAAGCTTTTTATTAATAACTCAAAACTAACTGATAATTTGGTGATACTATGATACTTGATGAAATAGTGGCAAAAACAAAAACAAGAATTGAGCAGGAAAAGCAAAGGCTTTCAACCGAGGAGGCAAAAAAAGCGGCTCTGGCGATGAACACAGACACAGGCTTTCCGTTTTTCAAGGCGTTGAAAAAGGGTCGGCTGTCCTACATCTGCGAGGTGAAAAAGGCTTCGCCGTCAAAGGGCATTATCGCCGAGGACTTTCCGTATCTTGAGATAGCAAAGGCTTATGAAAGGGCAGGCGCATCGGCAATTTCCGTGCTGACCGAGCCTTACTACTTCAAGGGCAGCGCCGGTTACTTAAGCGAAATATCAAAAGCGGTTTCACTCCCGATTATCCGCAAGGACTTCACGGTTGACGAGCATCAGATTTACACGGCGAAGCTTATCGGCGCTTCTGCGGTGCTTTTAATCTGCGCACTGCTTGACACCGACACGATAAAGAGGTATATTGAGATTTGCCGCACGCTCGGCTTGTCGGCTCTTGTCGAAGCGCACGATGAATACGAGGTCGAAAAGGCTTTAAGTGCAGGCGCAGATATCATCGGCGTGAACAACAGGAATTTAAAGGACTTCACCGTTGATATAGGCAACTGCTTAAGACTGCGCAGGCTTGTTCCAAAGGAATGTGTTTTTGTAGCCGAGAGCGGAATAAAAACAGCCGAGGACATAGCCGCACTCGGGGAAAATGACGTTGACGCCGTGCTTATCGGTGAAACGCTAATGAGAGCCGGGGACAAGACGGCGGCGCTGAGAGAATTAAACGGCGGTGAGCTATGAGCAGGATAAAAATCTGCGGTCTTAAGCGAGAGTGCGACATAGACTATGTGAACGAATTTCTGCCCGATTACATCGGCTTTATATTTGCGAACACGAAAAGATATGTTGCACCTGAGCTTGCAAAAACGCTTAAGCTAAGGCTTGACAGCCGCATTAAGGCTGTCGGCGTTTTCGTCAACGAAGATATTAATTGCGTCTGCGCCATAGCAAACGGCGGAACTATTGATTTAATTCAGCTTCACGGTGACGAGGACGAGGAATATATTAAAACCGTCAGCTTGAGAACAGGCAAGCAGATAATCAAGGCTGTGCGTGTCAAATCGGGCAGGCAGGTGCTTGAAGCGGAAAAATTGCCGTGCGATTATCTGCTGCTCGACACCTACCGCAAGGAGCAGTACGGCGGCATAGGCGAGAGCTTCAACTGGGAGCTTATCCCGAAAAAGCTTTCAAAGCCGTTCTTTCTTGCAGGAGGGCTTAACTGCAAGAATGTTTTACAGGCAGACAAAACGGTAAAGCCGTACTGCCTTGATATAAGCACAGGCGTTGAGGAAAACGGCTTTAAAAGCCGAGAAAAGATAGAGAAAATAATAAAAATAATCAGGAGTGAGAAATAATGTCAAAGGGCAGATTTGGTATTCACGGCGGACAGTTCATACCAGAAACGCTGATGAACGCCGTAAACGAGCTTGAAGAAGCTTACAACAAATACAAGGACGACCCCGAATTTATAGAAGAGTATGAAACACTGCTCAAAGAATACGCAGGGCGGCCGTCACTGCTTTACTATGCTGAGAAGATGACTAAGGATTTGGGCGGTGCAAAAATCTATTTAAAGCGTGAGGACTTGAACCACACAGGCTCGCACAAGCTCAACAATGTTATCGGTCAGATTCTTCTAGCCAAGAGAATGGGCAAGACGAGAGTAATAGCCGAAACAGGCGCAGGTCAGCACGGCGTTGCAACGGCAACGGTAGCCGCACTGATGGGTATGGAATGTGAAATCTATATGGGCAAGGAGGACACCGACCGTCAAGCCCTGAATGTATACAGAATGGAGCTTTTAGGAGCAAAGGTTCACGCCGTTACAAGCGGAACGCAAACGCTCAAGGACGCAGTAAACGAAACGCTCAGAGAGTGGACAAGGCGAGTAAGCGACACGCATTACGTTCTCGGCTCGGTTATGGGACCTCACCCGTTCCCGACTATTGTGCGTGATTTTCAGAGCGTTATCGGCAGGGAGATTAAATCTCAGCTTCTGGAAAAAGAGGGCAGACTGCCTGACGCTGTTTTAGCCTGTGTAGGCGGCGGAAGCAACGCAATGGGAGCGTTTTATGAGTTTATCCCCGATGAATCAGTGGTCTTAATCGGCTGTGAAGCGGCTGGACTGGGTGTTGACAACCCGAAAAATGCCGCAACAATGGCTAACGGCACGCTCGGCGTTTTTCACGGTATGAAGTCATACTTCTGCCAGGACGAATACGGTCAGATTGCGCCTGTTTACTCGATTTCCGCAGGTCTTGACTACCCCGGCGTTGGTCCCGAGCACGCAAATCTTCACGACACAGGCAGAGCGCAGTATGTGCCGATAACAGATGACGAGGCGGTTGAAGCCTTTGAATATCTGTCACGCACAGAGGGTATTATCCCGGCGATTGAAAGCTCACACGCCGTTGCGTATGCAATGAAGCTTGCGCCGACAATGGACAAGGATAAGATAATCGTAGTAAACCTTTCGGGCAGAGGCGACAAGGATGTTGCCGCAATAGCAAGATACAGAGGAGTTGATATATATGAGTAAGACAGCTGATGCATTCAAAAACGGAAAAGCGTTTATCCCCTTTGTAACGGCAGGCGACCCCGACCTTGACACGACAAAGAAGCTTATTATAGGTATGGCGCAAAGCGGCGCTGATTTAATTGAAATCGGCATTCCGTTTTCCGACCCGGTAGCCGAGGGCGTTGTCATTCAGCAGGCTGACGAGAGAGCCTTAAGCGCAGGAGCGACTACGGATAAAATTTTCGATATGGTATCGCAGGTGAGGGAAATAATCCCCGAATTTCCGCTTGCTTTTATGACCTACATAAATCCCGTATATGTTTACGGCTGTGAAAAATTCCTTGCAAAATGCGAGGAGCTGAAAATTGACGCTCTTATCGTGCCCGATATTCCGTATGAGGAAAAAGAGGAGCTTGCGCCTTACTGCGAGAAGCACGGCGTTGACTTCATTTCAATGATTACACCGTCAAGCGAAAACAGAATAAAGATGATAGCAAAGGAAGCCACAGGCTTTTTATACTGCGTTTCGTCAATGGGTGTTACGGGCGTTCGCAGTGAAATCAAGACTAATATCGGCAATATGATAAAGAGCGTTCGGCAGGTAAGCGACATTCCCACTGCAATCGGCTTTGGTATTTCAACACCCGAGCAGGCAAAGCAAATGGCACAGCTCGCCGACGGAGTTATAGTGGGCAGTGCGATAGTAAAGCTCTGTGCTCAGTACGGCAGGGAATGCGTTGAGCCGGTAAAGGCTTATGTAAAGGAAATGAAGGCGGCTATCGCCGCAGAGTGAAGAGTTTAGAGTTTTGAGTTTAGAGTTTTGAGATTTGAAGAATAAAGAATAATTGTGCTTGTTTGAAATAATGCTATGAAAAAACTCACACCAAGGCTGTGTAAAGGTCTTGGTGTGAGTTTTTATCAATTTAGGGATTAATTTAAGCGTATATGGCTTTTTTATTCAATTATTGTTTAATTCTCGGTTCATTGGCAATGCTTATCTTAAGCGTTAATTGCATTGCAATAATAAATTGAATTTTGCTTGTATTTATCTTTGGGTTTTACAAGTAAAATTAAATATGTAACGGAGGTGCAATAATGTTTGTGGTTAAAAAGCCTGAATCCTCAAATAAAACAATACGAATGCCTAATGAGCTAATCGAAAAGCTTGAGCGGCTTGCGGCACGAAAAGATGTTTCATTTAATCAGCTTGTAATTCAATGCTGTGAATATGCACTGAACGACTTGCCGAAAGAGGATTTGTAAAAAAGCTTCATTAATTTAGCGGTGTACGAAAGAGCGTATGCCGTTATTTTTTGCGCTCAAACACTGCTGTAAAAAATAGCTATAAATTATCTTGCAAAAATACTTGCAATTTTCAACAAATAAATATATAATAAATTTGCATCAATGAGCAACGCTCTTGCTATTGGTAAATTTACAAAAATAAACGAGGAGGAAAGTCCTATGAAACAAGCTAAAATCTTAAGGTCTGTTATCGGTATTGCGCTTATTCTTATGTTGAGCTTAAGCGTATTTGTGATTCCGGCAGGCGCAGTAACAAGCAAAACTTATCTTGATACAATGGGTTATTTCAGCTTTAATTCCGATATTGAGAAAAACAGCTGTGCACCGTACAACGGAAAAGATAGGCACGGAAATATCTGTACTAATGCATATCAGTTCTATATTGATTCTGCATGGAATCATTATCCAAATCCGGATGAAGTACACAAAAGAGGTTCAATGTCTTATAGTGTATCATTTAAGTTGAACAATAAATTTGACCAATTTTGTTTTAACTTAACTTCGGGATATGAAATTGAATCCAGCATAAAAATAGCAATATACGGCGACAATAACCATTTATACGGCAGCGGCGTCACAGAAGAAACCAATCAGGTTCCGGTAAGCTTCAGTGTAAAGGGTGTAGATGTATTAACCTTTGAAATTACGGCATCCACAAATGGTTGGGATAACTACATTATATTGAACAACGCTTATTTCACAGGCGAGGGTGAAGAGCCGACAAGACCGACTGACCCGCCGACTGAAAAACCGACTACTGCGCCAACCGAAAAGCCAACTACTGCACCGACTGACAAACCGACTACAGCTCCGACCGAAAAGCCGACAACTGCTCCGTCCGTTAAGCCAACAGACCCATCTACGGAAAAACCAACAGTACCGGCAACGGTTGACCCAACGAAGCCGACTAATCCATCTAATCCTACTAACCCAACAAGCGTAACGGCTCCGACAAAGACGGTTATTTCAAATAATAACAGCAATACATCAAGCACAAATAACACAAGCGGAAAAGTTGCAGGAACTGTCAAAACGGGTAACTTTATATTGATTTATGTTATCGCAGTTGCTGCTGTAATTCTGGCTCTGTCAGGCTTAATTGTTTACAAGAAATTCAAGAAGGGCAGCAGTCAGGAATAATTGAATTAATTATCAGCACAGAACAAGAGCGTGTTCATAATCCGGCAAAACAGATGCGACATCAGCCTGATAAACGGCTGAATATACAATAAGAAAACAAAAACTCACACCAAGGCTGTGTAAAGGTCTTGGTGTGAGTTTTTTATTTTTTCTCCGAGCGCATTTTTGCCTTGAACACGAAAATTGAGATTGCGAATATCACCGCCGCCCAAGCGCTTAAATACATCACGCTCTGCAAAACGCCGTCTGTTGAGCCTGCAAGCACGGTTCTTGATGCCTTGACAGCGTGGTAGAACGGAAAGACTTTTGCGACATCAAGAATCACTCCACCCATTGTGTCAATCGGCATCCACACGCCGCCGAGGATTGGCGCAAGCGAAACAATTATTGATGAAATGCCCGGAGATGATTTTTCGTTGAACAGCGAGCCGAAGATTATTCCGAAGCCGATAAACAGGAAGATTGTCGTTATATGCACAAGCATACTAAGCAGCATATTCAGAATATCGAAGCTTTCTCCCGTAGCTGCGCCGATTACAAGCGACGACGCGAAATTAACAGCAAGCTGAGCCACTGCGATTATTACAAGCGGCAGAGTGTAGCCAAGGATAAAGTCAACCGACTTCATCGGCGAGGCGAACAGTCTGCTCAGAAGTGCGCTTGCCCTGTCCTTTGAAATCAGCAGTGCCGAAAACAGCATTACAAACGCAAGACCGAATACGGCTGTTCCTGCGCTCTGATTCTGTACGCTGAAAACTGTCATCTGCGCTTCATCGGGTATGCTCTGACCGATTACTGTCATAACCACAAGCATAACAAGCGGAAACCCAAGACAGAATATGTAGCTTAACGGATCTCTTATCAGTTCCTTTATGTTTCTTGACGCAAAGGCTTTAATTCTCATTTCTGTCGCCTCCTGCAATTTTTACAAAAGCGTCCTCAATGCTTTTTGTGTTTGTGTTCTTCATAAGCTCCTCCGGAGAGCCGACTGTTATCAAGTTTGAATTAATCATAACGCCGATTCGGTCAGACAGGCTCTCAGCCTCCTCCATATAGTGCGTGGTGAGAATTATCGTCATTTTGCCCTTTAATGAGCGTACAAGCTCCCAAAGCTCTCGCCGTGCAAGCACGTCAAGACCGAGGGTAGGCTCGTCGAGGAACAGCACCTTTGGCTGTGTTATAAGCGCCATTGCTATGCTCAGCTTTCTCTGCCAGCCGCCTGAAAGAGTTTTTGCACGCTGGTTTTCATATTCACCGAACGAGAGCTTTTCAATCATTTCAGCTGTCCTTGATTTAGCCGTTTCCTTGTCCATACCGTAAATTCCGGCTATCATCATCAGGTTTTCACGAACCGTCAGATTCGGTGCAACAGCCGTTTCCTGTGTTGATAAATTAATCACGCTCTTTACCTCGCCGCTTTGCGATACAACGCTTTTACCGAGTATGCTGGCGTTTCCCTCGCTCGGCTTTAACAGGCAGGTCAGCATTTTTATCAGAGTGGTTTTTCCTGCTCCGTTTACACCGAGCAGAGAGAAAAGCTCGCCCTGCTCAATCTCAAGGCTAAGCTTGTTTACCGCTGTCTTTGTGCCGAAGCGTTTTGTAATCCCGTCAATTTTTATTGCGTTCATTCTCCCGTATCCCCCTTTTTCGGAAAAATCTTGTTTGTGAAGTCAGATATCCACTTTAATTTGACCAAGGCAATTCCCTGCGCTTCATCGCCTAAAATAAGGATTTTGTCGCCGGGATGTATATCAAAAACCTCTCTCGCCTTTATCGGTATTACTATCTGTCCTCTTTCGCCGACCGTTACCGCTCCGAAAATATGCTTTCCGTCCTTTTCTGCACCCTTAACATCGTCAACGCTTATTTCACAGTTCACAAGCTCATCAATCGACACCTTGTAAAGCTCCGACAGTTTCTGACAGTTTATTATGTCGGGCAGAGCGTCGCCGTTTTCCCACTTAGCCACAGCCTGCCGTGATACGCCGAGCTTTTCCGCCAGCTTTTCCTGGCTCAGATTGTGCTTTTTTCTAAGGTTCTTCAAATTCATATCAATCATATTTGTATGCCTCCCGAGGATAATTGTATCACCTTTATTATGCCGTTTCCAGCAATTAAGGCTGACATTTTTGTAAATTATGGTTACGTATCGGGGTGCACAGCGACACGGAGAGGACAAGTCCTTACATAAATTATCGTTTTGGGCTGCGGCAACAGCTGTGTATCTGCCGGAATGCAAAATTCTTGTAAAAAAAGCTCTAAAGTTCTTGTATAGTTTGACTTATTACACAAAAATCTTAACAAAAATTTTGTGATTTTTTCACTACACAAGATTAAATAAATGTAGTATAATGAACACAGATTTGAAATATGCATATCAAAAAGCGTGTTTATAATCTGATTTTTGTATTTATTACCGAAAGGGGTTAATTTATTATGGCTATTGATAAAATTTTAGCTGAAAGAAAAGATAAGTGCATATACAAGGACGGAAACTATACGGTTAAGGTGTTCGACAACACATATCCGAAGGCTGACGTTCTTAACGAGGCCTTGAATCAGGCAAGAGTTGAGGAAACCGGACTTAATATTCCGAAAATTAATGCTGTTTCAATTATAGACGGCAAGTGGGCTATTACGCTTGATTATATTGAGGGCAAGACTCTCCAGCAGCTTATGGACGAAAACCCCGATAAAATTGACGAGTACCTCAACAAATTTGTTGATTTGCAGCTTGAGGTGCAGAGCAAGAAAGCTCCTATGCTCAACAAGCTTAAGGATAAAATGAACAGAAAGATTTCAAGCTTACAGGAGATAAGCGCAACAATCCGCTATGAGCTTCACACAAGGCTTGACAGTATGCCGAAGCACACAAAGGTTTGCCACGGTGACTTTAACCCGTCCAATATCATTGTGCAGGAGGACGGCACGATGTATATTCTCGACTGGTCGCACGCAACTCAGGGCAACGCATCTGCCGACGCAGCAAGGACATATCTTCTCTTCTCGCTCCATCAGCCTGAGCTTGCCGACAAGTATCTTAATCTTTTCTGCGAAAAGAGCGACACGGCAAAGCAGTATGTTCAGCAGTGGCTGCCGATTGTAGCGGCTTCACAGATGGTTAAGGGTGTTGAGGAGGAGAAGGAATTCCTCTCAAAGTGGATTGACGTTGTTGATTACGAATAATCTGATTAATTTTAATTCAGAATTCATAATGCATAATTATGGTTGTCGCCGCTTTGCGGCTCTTTGAATAAAGAAATGTGTGGCAACAGCCGTTACACGAAACGAGGTTGTAGGGAATACTTAGAATTGTTCCCTATGACCTCGTTTTGGGTTCTGAGCTTAAGTTGTATAGATACAAGCCTTCCCCTGGAGGGGAAGCCTTATCTCGTTTCACCTTTTCTTCTTAAGTTGATGACATTGCCCCTAGGGGAAGCCTGAACTCGTTTCTAATTTCTCAAAACTCTAAACTCTAAACTCCAAACTCCAAACTCTCCACTCTGCGGCATATCCGCTTCAATATGCACAATATAGGTACGGCGCACGGCTATAAAACGGTCATAATGATAAATTTGCAGGATTTATCAAAACAGCTTGCATTTTGGCGGTGAAAGTATTAAAATATAGGTTAGCTGAATTACGATAATGAAATTTTCATGAGGAGATAGTTTATTATGGCTATATACAGTGAAATGAGCAGGGAAGAGCTTTTGAATGAAAAGCAGAAGCTTGAAAAGGAATACGCCGAGTTCAAGGGCAGAAATCTTAAACTTGATATGTCAAGAGGCAAGCCAGGCAGCGAGCAGCTTGATTTGTCGCTTGATATGCTGACTGTTCTCAACAGCCGCGAGCAGTGCATTGTAAACGGAACGGACTGCCGCAACTACGGCATACTTGACGGTATCAGCTCAATGAAGCAGATTTTTGCGGATTTACTTGAATGCGGCGAGGACGATATTATGGTAGGCGGCAACTCAAGCCTTAATATGATGTTTGACGCTATTGCGTGTATGATGCACGCAGGCTTTGAGGGCTGTGAGCCTTGGGAAAAGCAGGGCGATATAAAGTTCCTCTGCCCGTCACCGGGTTATGACCGCCACTTCGGCGTAACGCAGTATTTCGGAATAAAGATGATTCCCGTTCCGATGACGCCGACAGGCCCTGATATGGACATCGTTGAAAATCTCGTTGAGAACGATGAAAAGGTTAAGGGTATCTGGTGCGTTCCGAAGTATTCAAATCCGCAGGGCATCACATATTCGGACGAAACGGTAACACGCTTTGCAAAGCTTAAGCCTGCGGCAAAGGATTTTCGCATTATGTGGGATAACGCATACTGTATTCACGATGTAACAGACAAGCCTGAGAAGCTTCTGAGCATTGTTTCGGAATGTAAAAAGTACGGCAACGAGGATCTGCCGCTTATCTTCGCCTCAACCTCAAAGATTACTTTCCCGGGTTCGGGTGTTGCGGCTATGGCTACATCAAAGAAAAATATGGCTCTGTTCAAGAGAAGATATAACTTCCAGACCATCGGCTATGACAAGCTCAATATGCTCCGCCACGTGCTGTTCTTCAAGAATGCCGACGGTGTTCGTGAGCATATGAAAAAGCACAAGGCTGTGCTTGCGCCGAGATTCAATGTTGTTATCTCAAAGCTTAATTCTCAGCTCGGCGGCTTAGACGTTGCAAGCTGGCTTGAGCCGAACGGCGGCTACTTTGTAAGCGTTGACGTTATGGACGGCTGTGCAAAGAGAGTTGTGGAGCTTTGCAGGGAGGCAGGCGTTGTTCTTACTTCGGCAGGCGCTACCTACCCCTACGGTGAGGACCCGCACGACAGCAATATCCGTATCGCTCCGTCCTTCCCGCCGGTAGCCGAGCTTGAAATTGCAATGGATTTGTTCTGTCTTTGCGCCAAACTTGCCGCTACAGAGAAGTTGCTTGCACAATAATTGATGTCGTATTATATTAGTATTGCACAAAATTAGTAAAAAATAGCACACAATAATTACCGTTCCATTGACTTTTCGTCGGAAAAAACGTATAATAACTCTGTTATGTCCGTGTAAAAGCGAACTGACAGAGTTTTGTTTTGCTCTGCACGGAGCTATATTCAGTATTGGAGGATACACACATGAAAAGAGTGTCAAAACCTGTATTCTTCATCGTGGCAATCCTTATACTTGCCTTGAGCTATTTCGCCATATTCGGCTATTCAACCCAGTACGGCGATGTCAAGACAACTGTTATCAAGGGTGTAAATGATATTCGCTGGGGTATTGATATTAAGGGCGGCGTTGAAGCCACCTTTAAGCCTGCCGGCGATGTTGACGCAACCGATGAGGAAATGGAAGCCGCTAAGGCGGTTATCGAAACAAGACTTGTTTCAAGCAACATTACAGACTATGAGCTTTATGCCGACAGTGCGTCGGATCGCATTATAGTCCGTTTCCCGTGGAAGGAAGACGAGAAGAACTTTGACCCTGAAAAGGCTATTGAGGAAATCTCGGCAACAGCACAGCTTACATTCCGCCCGGGCAACTCATATGCGACCACCGAGCGTGACGCAAAGGGCGCGATGGTTTACAAAACTCCTACGGGTGAAACCGAGGAAATTCTTATGGACGGCAGTAATGTTCAGAAGGCTCAGCCGATGATAGACAATTCAGAGGGCGTATCAAAGTATGTTGTATCGCTTGAGCTTAAGGACGCTTCAAAGTTTGCCGAAATAACCAAGAATTATCTTAACAAGACAGTATCAATCTGGATGGACGATATTATGCTTTCCGCTCCGACCGTTCAGACTGAAATCAAGGACGGTAAGGCAAGCATCACAGGCAACTTCACAATGTCTGAAGCGACTGACCTTGCAAATAAGATTAACGCAGGTGCGCTTCCGTTCAAGCTGGAAACAGTCGGCTTCGGCACAATCAGCCCGACTCTCGGCTCGTCCTCGCTTATGGCTATGGCTTATGCAGGAATTGCGGCGGTTATTCTTATTGCTATCCTGATGATTGTTATATACCGCCTGCCCGGCTTTATTGCAACAATTACGCTTATCGGACAGGTTGGCTTGATGCTTGCATCGGTATCAGGCTTCTTCCCGGTATTCTCAAGCTTTACGATGACTCTCCCCGGTATCGCCGGTTTGATTCTGTCAATAGGTATGGGCGTTGACGCCAACATAATCACCGCCGAGAGAATCAAAGAAGAGCTGCGCTCGGGCAAGACGATTGATACAGCCATTGCAAAAGGCTCAAAGAGCAGCTTCTCGGCTATCTTTGACGGTAACGTAACAAGTATTATTGTTGCGCTTATCCTTTTGCTGGTGTTCGGCCCGACAAACATTCTCTCAATTATCTTCGGTCAGTCAACCACAGGTACAATCTATGCGTTCGGCTACACCCTGCTTATGGGTATTATAGCGAACTTTATTATGGGCGTATTTGCGTCAAGACTGATGCTCAAGTCTATTTCAGGCTTTAAAATCTTCCGCAAGAAGTTCTTATATGGAGGTGTCGGCAAATGAACAAGACAGTAGAAACAGCTCCAAAAAAGGTTATCGACTTTTTCGGCAAGAGAAAAATATTCTTCGGTATTTCGATTGCAATAATAGCTCTCGGCATTATCTGTAATATCATTTTCGGCACACAGCTTGATATTCAGTTTACCGGCGGCTCAATCGTAAAATACAGCTACACAGGCGCTATTGACGAGGAACAGCTTAAGGACGTTCTTCAGAAGGCAACCGACCAGGAGATTTCATTCTCGATTTCCAAGAATATGATTGCCGGCGAGGAGAATACAGGCGATAAGTACATAGTATCTCTTCAGTTCACAGGCACAAATTCTCTTGACTTTGAACAGCAGAAGGCTATTACAGAAACTCTCAACAAAACTTTCCCGGATAACGGCTTTGAATACAGCGAATCAAGCACGGTTGAATCAACAATGGGCTGGAAGTTCTTCCTCAAGTGTATGGTTGCCGTTGCAATCGCCTGCGTTCTGATGGTTTTGTATGTTACTATAAGATTCAGAAAAATCAACGGCTTTGCCGCCGGTATTATGGCTCTCGTTGCGCTGTTCCACGATGTACTGGTAATTTACTTCCTGTATGTCATTCTCAGATTGCCGGTTGACGGTAACTTTATCGCCGTTGTTCTTATGATTCTCGGTTACTCTCTGAATAATACAATCGTAGCCTATGATAGAATAAGAGAAAACCGCAAGATTCTCGGCGGCAGAACAGAGCTTTCAACGCTTACTAACTTAAGCCTTACTCAGGTGTTCAGAAGGTCAATCCTTACTACCGTTACAACGGTTATGGCTGTTGGCTGTGTTTATGCAGTAGGCATTATCTTCAACCTTGATTCAATAGTAAGATTTGCTCTTCCAACAATGGTTGGCTTAATCTCCGGCTGCTACTCTTCACTTGCAATAGCTCCGTCGCTTTGGGTTGTTTGGGAAAACCACAAGAAAAGCAAGGACAAGAAGGCTGATTGATATTTGACATTGCAATAAATAATGTTATACTTAAAGGGCGTGGAAACACGCCCTTTTGTGTTTAGCTCCGCTAAACACAATGAAATAAATCCCTTACGGGATTTGTGAAATATTGCTACGCAATATGAAATAGCTTCGCTATGAAATATTTGCCTGCGGCAAATGTTAAGGTTGTCGCAGCTGTGCTGCTC
>DKZT01000046.1 GCA_002493755.1 Ruminococcaceae bacterium UBA7067 | reverse complement strand
GCATTCTGAATTCTGCATTAACTCTAAACTCAAACTGCTTATTTAAAGGGATAATCAGAATAAATTATAGTTTGGCATAATCAACAACTATATCCTGTATATCAACCCCGCTGTTCTTCATTCTGAGCATTTTTTCGGCAGGGTTTGTTTGTGTTTCTATTCTTTGATATAAAGGCTCAAGCTTTGAGAAGGTATTGATTGTCAAAGGAAGATTTTCATAGGATACGTCAAGCAGTACCTGTGAAGCACTTGAAAATGTGCCGTACTCGGGGTAATTGTGAAAATACATAGAGGTATCGGAATAGCTTTTATATGAATTTAAATGGTGAAAAAGCATACGGTAGCGACCGTTCGGAATGGGAACGTTGCGGTTGTATATACGGTAGGGATTAACGCCCATACCTGTCAGCGTGTAATTGTATTCCTTGAATTTGTCCTGAAGAAAATTGTAATACTCCGCAAATCTGCTTTGAATCGTAAACAGATTCTGTTCCTTTCCGAATGACAGCTCAAGGTTGTTGTATGAGCAGTCATATGAGAGAATATCGCCGTTTACGGGACTTTGCGTGGCGTATATATTTCCCTCGTCATCCTTGCCTGTTACAACGAAATTAAAATGCTTTATAAAGCTGTCGGGTACCTTGTGTACCGCGTCAAAATCAACCGCCGATTTCGACAGGTTTACAATCGGCATTTCAATTTCAACGCCGATATATTCCCTGCGCTTTTCCTTGGTAGGCTCTATGTACTTTTGACTGAGATGTTGTCTTAATAGCTTAAAATCCATACCCTGCACCTTATAAGTCCGAGAATATCTGATACAAATACTTCATCGAATCCTCGTTGTCCGTAAATTCATTTTTATGGCTTGTACCGCTGTATACAAGCTTACTGCCCTTGAACACACAGAGCCTTGTGAACGGCATATTCTGCCAGTTCTCATCTGACAGCGGAAGCGTTGATATAATAACCCCGTTTTCAGCTTCCAGATAGTGCAGTGAGTTTGCGTAATTTGTGTGCGCATACAAATACTCTCCGTCAAAAAGCAGCAGATTTAGCTTGTTGCCCTTTGACATATCGGACACAATGCTGTCAATCACAGAAAAGCGTTCGTTTGAGTCCAGCGGCTTTCCCGTTATCTTTTGTATGAAATTAATCTGCTCAATAATATACAAAAGTATGCGTTCACTGTCTGTATCTCCCTTTTGCAGCTTTACAAACTTATTAAGCGGCTGATAATCAAAAATAGTGCCGTTGTGAATTAAGGTCCAGCGCCTTGAAAGGTTATCTCTCCTTGAAAATGGATGGCAGTTTTTGTATTCTACATTACCGATGGTTGCATAACGAATATGTGCAAGAGCGGCTTTTGTAGTAATCGGCTGAGAAAGCCTCTGCTTTAAGTAGTAACTGCTTGTAGCCTGAAGCGGCTCTTTTTCGATATAAATGTTCTGCCCGTCTGTGCAGGCGAGTCCCCAGCCGTGGGGATGGTTGTTGCTGTGGCTGTAAAAGGCTTTTAAATAGTCGTTCAATAGGTATTCCTCATCAAAGGAAGCCCCTAATATTTCGCACATTCAACTACCCTCCTTCTGCAGTTTTCGGCGTAGCCTGATGAAAGCTGAACGCCATTTTTAACATAATCCCTGCCGAATTTTTCTCTTATAATTTCAACATAGCGTTTGCCTTTGTCTGTGATTTTATTCATCTGATAATCAAGAATTTTCAGCGCTTTTTCCTGGTTATGCCTTTCAAAAAACTCCTGCATATCTGAAAGAACGAGCTGCGCCGCCTTTTTTGTTGGCAGCTTATCACCCTTGAAATCAATAAAAGTGTTTTCGTCATCATACTTTGCCGCACGCTTAACATTCCGTACCGCACAAAGCTGTTCACTTTCGGAAAAAGCTTCATCGCCGAGTGATGACAGGTAAAGAATGAGAATATGCAGAAAGTCAATATCCTCCTTGAAAATCCCGACAGGGGAGAGAGGATTCAAGTCAAGCATACGCAGCTCAATATGATTCACTCCGTTTGCCTTAAGAGCTTCAAGCGAATTTTCGCCCATAGGCTTTAATCTGATAGGATAGTAAAGCTCTGACGCAGACTTAAGAGAGCCGTTATCGATATATTTCTGAATACTCTCAACGTAATTATCAAGCGTGTTATATTTCAGCACAGGAATAAACTCGTTCCAATATCCGATTTCACTGCATCGTGCAGAGGAAAAGGGAGATATAATATCCTTGCCTATTGAAGCGCTGTCGAAAAACGAACCGTCCATAACGGGACTTGCGGCGGTAAGATACACAATAAGCCAGCTGTACCTTGTGATATTCTTGGCAAGCTCAAGATACAGACTGTTTTTATATTCTGACACCGATTTGTAAGCACTGTCACATAATCCGCTTTCAATCAGATCATCTGAAAATGAAAAGTTGAAATGAATACCCGAAAAGAGCATTTTTTTCTTGCCGTACTTTTCAGCGAGATACTTTCTGTAAATCTCCTTGCCTTTGAGCTTGCCCTTGAAGCTTGCGATTGGAATATCATTTTCTCCCTTGACATACGGCGGATTTGAAAAAAGCCATAAAAGCTCTCTGCCGGATTTAAGATTCGCTAAATTCTTAACAACCTTGTTATGCAGGTCTGAAAGACTGCTGAAAACAGCGGCGGTGTCACTGCACACATCAGTAACAATTTCAACCTGATTCTCACAAAAATCCCTGTCAATGTTCGGGTTATTGTCAAAAGGATGATTTGTGTGCGACAGAAAGCCGTTTTCGTCAATACGCAGGCTTTCCTTTTCAATGCCGAAATTACCCTTGTATATATTCTTAATTATTGACGGATTGTCAAAGCTTAAACCCATAATATCATCCTTCCATATGTTATTAACTTCAGATAATTGACAAAACGATTATATGTGTCATAGTCGGTGTTAAGTCCAAAAGAGAGAACTCCGCCGAAGACGGGCGAGATTTTGAAGCCGCAATTTTGTGACTTCTATTGATGATAGGATAAGCCGAAGATATGCTCACATTTTATTTTCCCGATTTGAACAACAAATAATATAGCATCATTAAGCTGAATTTTAAAATCATATAATACCTATTAAAATAGTAAGTGTATAATACGCTTTTTTCTATTGTTTGTCAAGTAAAGTGGGAAATTTTTGCAGGCTCTTCATCGGGAGCGGCGCTGATAGCCGCAAAGAAGCTGATTGACAGCGGAGCGCGCGGAAATGTTGTAGTCATTTTTCCGGACAGAGGCGACAGGTATTTCACAAAAAACTTTATGAATAAAAAACAGGCGTTAAGCAGCTTAGCCGTAACGCCGTTTTTTGTTATCTGGTTATCCCTTTTAATAAGCAGTTTTGAGTTTTCAGTTTGGAGTTGAATGGACAGAAATGTGAAACGAGTTCGTAGGGAACGGTCTTGACCGTTCCTGCTCGCTCTGCTGAATGTTTGATAGACTTCAGGCTCCCATTGAGGGGTGCATCCTTCCACCGCAAGCGATCCCCCTCCCTTGAAAGGGAGGCTATGCTTAAACCTAACAACTCAAAACTCTCGACTCTAAACTCTAAACTCTAAACTCTAAACTCTAAACTAAATTATCGTTTAGCTTACTAAAGGGGATAACCATATTTTGTTATATTACATAATCGTTCATATATTTTTCTCTTTGCATATCAAGAATATCCTGAAGAGTAATTCCGTCGAGGTAGTCGCATATCGCTTTTTTAAGTCCCTGCCATATCGGCAGAGTAATACAGTCGGCGCTTCTTTCACATTCTATCGGGTCGTGGTCAAGACAGCTCACGGGTGAAAGACTGCCCTCGGTAAGCCTCAGTATTTCGCCTACCGTGTATTTGGAAGGGGCTTTTGCGAGCTTATATCCGCCCTGATAACCTCTGTTTGTGTTGAGTATATCTGATTTGTTTAAAATAGGCACAATTTGTTCCAGATATTTTTTTGAAATGTTCTGACGGGCAGCAATATCCTTTAATGCGATATATCCCTCGTTCTGCCTTTCCGCAAGGTCAAGAAGCATACGCAGGGCATATCTTCCTTTTGTTGAGATTTTCATAATAATCACACCTCCAATCAATAATCCTATAATAACATATACTTAATAGGTTTTCAAGACCTTTTGATTCGTTTGCATTTTGCCCAAAAGAACGAAACGCTGAATGAGGCGCTGGGCAGGCTTGAGCATATCCGCAGAAAAATACCTGCACATAGACACTGATATGCGCCGCAGGCGCGCAGTGTTACCACGCGATAAGTAATTTAATACGACAAAACCGCAGACCAAAACGGCTGCGGTTTTTTGCATTTCAGGTGAGAAATGATTTCTTCACAATGCTTTTTCCATATGAATATGCTCGCAGTATTCGTCAAAGTAGGTATCACCGCTTGCGGTAAAGCCTTGCTTTTCGTAAAATTCCTTGACCCTTAGCTGTGCCGACAGCGACAATTTCTCGCCGCCGATGGATTTTATGTATTTCTCGGCTTCCTGCATCATCAATGCGCCGAGCTGTTTCCCTCTGTGCTCCTTAAGCACCGCAAGCCGCCCGATGATAAATTCGTTCGGTGTATCGCCTCTGAAAAAGCGGCAGCAGGCAAGCGGCGTTTCTTCATCATAAACCACAAGATGCCACGCGCGCTTGTCAATATCGTCAAATTCGTTTATAAATCCCTGCTCGTTAATAAAAACCTCCTGCCGTATGTCCTTTGCGCACTGCGGCAGTTCAGAGGTTATTTGTACCTTAATCAAGCTTATTCCTCCGTGAAATCAGGTATAAATCTATAATTGTGCAAAAGCGGTCCGCTTCCCTTGCCTATGTCGAAATTTGCTCTCAACGCACCGTTTATATATTTTTTAGCCGCCGTAACGCTGTCGGAAATGCTCCTGCCGTCGGCAAGTCCGCAGGCTATCGCAGAGGAAAGCGTACAGCCTGTGCCGTGCGTGTTGCTGTTGTCGATTTTCGGCGAGAGAAACCACTTGAATTCCGTGCCGTCAAACAGCAAATCGTCGGCGTCGTGTACGCTGTGTCCGCCTTTTATCAGCACGGCGGTTTTACAGCGGCTGTAAATTATTTCAGCCGCCTTTTCCGTATCCGCCTTGTCCTTTATGCGTGTTCCGCTTAAAGCCTCAGCCTCGGGGATATTCGGCGTGACTATGCTTGCAAGCGGCAGCAGGGAAGAGTTAAGCTCGTCAATCGCATCCTGCTGTAAAAGCGGACTGCCGCTTGTTGAAATCATAACAGGGTCAAGCACGATATTTCTTGCCCTGTGCATTTTAAGGCTGTTTGCTGTCGCTCTGATAATTCCTGCGTTTGACACCATACCTATCTTAACGCTGTCTGGGAAAATATCCTCAAAAACGCAGTCAAGCTGTTTTGCGACAAATTCAGGCGCTACGTCCGAAACACCGTAAACCCCGGTTGTGTTCTGAGCGGTAAGCGAGGTGATTGCACTCATAGCGTACATTCCGAAGCAGGTTATTGTCTTTATATCGGCTTGAATACCTGCGCCGCCGCTTGAATCCGAGCCGGCTATCGTAAGCACTGCTTTAATCATAGATTTTCTTCCATTCCTTCATAGAATTGAGATACACATCGGCTGCTGCTTTAAGCTCGCTTTGACAAAGACTTGAATACTCGTCATAGACCGCCGCAACATTGAAGCCGCCTGCTTTTGCAGTTTTAACCGCAAAGAGAGAATCCTCAAAAACCCAAGTGTTTTCTTTCCTTGTTCCGAGATGCTCTAAAGCAAGCTCGTATATCTTTGGCGTATCCTTGCTTATATCAAGCTCAGTTCCCGAAAAACAAGCAGAAAAATATTTGTCAAGTCCGCATCTTTCTGCCGCCGCTTTTACAAGAAATGTAACGTTGGTTGTGGCAACGCACATTTTTATTCCTCGGCTGTGTATTTCCTCCAGAGCTTCGGCAACACCGGTTTTTGGTTGAACTCTGTCAGTGTATTCAGCCATTGTAAGTCGGTTAATATCATTTATTATTTCAGCAACGGTGCGCTCTATTCCGTAGTGAACTCTTAAATATTCAGCCGCTTGCTTTATGTTCATAGCGGCTACCTCCTGATCCAGTGTTTTGTCAGGCGCCTTGGACAAGCTCAGAAGATAATTGCTTGCGGCGCAGCGCCAGACATACATTGAATCAAAAAGCGTACCGTCAAAGTCAAAAATTATTCCGTCAACACCCATATCGTTCTCCGTATTATTCGTCAAAGATAGAAACAATTTCGCCGTCGAGTATGCGGTTCATATTTTTAACGGCGCAGAAGTTGCCGCACATACTGCACGTATCCTCTTTTTCCGGCTTTGCACTCGCTCTGTAATTTCTTGCCTTTTCGGGGTCGATTGATATTTCAAACATTTTCTCCCAGTCGAGCTTCTTTCTCGCCTTGTCCATTTCCAAATCCCAATCAATAGCGCCCTTTACGCCCTTAGCAATGTCAGCGGCGTGGGCGGCGATTCTCGTTGCGATAATGCCTTCTTTAACGTCGTTTACGTCAGGCAGTCTTAAATGCTCGGCAGGCGTTACATAGCACAGGAAAGAAGCGCCGTTTGTTGCGGCGATAGCTCCGCCTATTGCAGAGGTGATATGGTCGTAGCCCGGTGCAATATCCGTAACGATAGGACCCAAAACATAAAACGGCGCGCCGTGACACAGTGTTTTCTGAATTTCCATATTAGCCGCAATCTGATTAATCGGCATATGACCCGGACCCTCAATCATAACCTGAACGTCCTTTTCCCAGGCTCTCTTTGTCAGTTCGCCGAGCGTGATAAGCTCCTCAATCTGTGAAGCGTCAGTTGCGTCCATAAGGCAACCGGGACGGCAGGCGTCGCCGAGGCTTATCGTGACGTCATATTCACGGCAGATGTCGAGTATTTCATCGTAGTACTGATAAAACGGGTTCTCTTCGCCCGTCATTTCCATCCACGCGAAGATTATAGAGCCACCTCGTGATACGATATTCATAAGTCTCTTGTTCTTTTTGAATTTCTTGGCTGTTTCCTTATTTATGCCGCAGTGAATCGTCATAAAGTCAACGCCGTCCTCTGCGTGCATACGTACAATGTCAATCCACTGTCTTGCTGTGATGGTCTTGAGAGCCTTGTGATAGTAAACTACCGCGTCATAAATCGGCACAGTGCCTATCATTGCAGGACACTCAGACGTAAGCTTTCTTCTGAACTTCTGTGTGTCGCCGAAGGAGCTTAAGTCCATAATGGCCTCAGCGCCCATATCAACAGCGCTCTTAACCTTTTCAAGCTCCATATCAATGTCTTTCCAGTCACGTGATGTGCCGAGGTTAACATTGATTTTAGTCTTGAGCATTGAGCCGAGACCGTTAGGCTCTATGCAGGTGTGGTTTTTGTTGCAGGGAATAATAACCTTTCCCTCAGCCATAAGCTTAAGAAGCTCGTCACGGTCAAGGTGCTCCTTGGCGGCGACAGCCTCCATTTCCTTTGTGAAGATACCTTTTCTTGCGGCATCCATTTGTGTGGTGTACTCCATAAAAAGACCTCCTAAAAAAACAAGGCATACATACTGATATGTATACCCAAAATTCAATGTAATTCCTACGTTGGCATTATCCAAATCAGGTATAAGGGTCGAAGCCGAACTTCCTCTCAGCAAAATAGCTCCCCATATTTTATTTTCAATCATACTCTATCATTTTGGTAGCTTTTTGTCAATATAAAAAGTCTGCGGCAAACCGAATAAACGAAATTTGCCGCAGACCTTGAATTAATCATATGTATAGTCGCCTGATGAGCTGTTGTAATCCTGAGAAGAGTAATCGTAGTTATAATCATCACCCGATGAGTCGGGACTGTAATCAGACGAAGGGTCATAATCGTATTGAGGTACATTTGAAGCAGAAGAAGTGTCGCCGCTGTATTCGCTTGATACATCGTCCGTTGCTGTTATTGTGTCGGGAGTTGTTTCGAGCGTATAGCTGTTTTCGCCTGCCGTATAGTAGCTCTGAGCCGAGCCGCTTATCACAACCGGAGTGCCGATTGTGATATTCTCATAAATCGTTTTCATAGCGTCAATCGGGGTGTTGATACAGCCGTTTGAGCCGCTGTAAGTGTAAATGTCGCCGCCGTAGCCGGTATCACGCCAGGGTGAATCGTGCAGACCGATGTCGTTTGAGATGTTTATTCCAACCCAGTATTCGGTGGTTACGTTCCAGGTCGGACCGACAAGGTGAGCAGGAGAAGCCATTGTTCTGACCTCAAAGTAACCTGTGGGCGTATCGCACGCTCCGGCTGTGCCTGTTACAACAGGTGTTTCAACAAGAAGCTTGTTGTTCTTGAAAAACCACATTGTCTGCTTGTCGATATCAATATGAACATATGTGTCGCCGACATCATATCCGTCAATCTGCTGTGATTCAATACAGGTAACCGAATTATCCGTTGCCTCGCCGTAAACCGTTTCGTGACCGGTCTGAGAATTGTACGGCTTAATTCTGAAGTAATATGTGTCGCCTGGAGTAAGCTCGCCTGTTTCATAACTGAGCTTGTTTGTAGAGGTGAGATGCTCATAGCTTGAGCCGTCCTCGGAAATATACAGCTCATAACCGGTAGCGTTTTTCGATTCGTTCCAGACAAGCTTAATTTTTCGCTTATCCGAGCTTAAATCAAGACTAACCTTCGACGGTACGGCAGGCTCGCTGTCGCTTGAATTCTGTGAGTTTGAAACAACCATAATTGCGCTTTGACTATCGGTTCTGCAACAGGCACACAGCAGCAAAAGAGCTGAAACGACTGCAAGTGTAAAAGCGATAGCCCTGAAGCGGAAAGCAGACCTCTTCTTGTCCGCCTTAAAAACCTTCCTATCCTTTTTCATTATTAATCCACCAATATGCTTTCATTTATGATAATAGCTTGATTATAGCACAAGTGTTTTGTAAATTAAAGAGATATTTTAATATTTATGGGAAAAATTTGTATAAGCAAAAGTGCAAAATCAAACGCTTTACAAACTGCAAAAAATCCGAAATAACTTTGCTGTTATTTCGGATGAATTTTCATATTGAATAATTGTCATAGGCGGATTCGTTTTGCCTGTCTATCAAATCCTGAAGAGTAATTCCGTCCAGATAATCGGTCATCACCTTGTAAAGACCCTTCCAAAGCTCAAGGGTAATGCAGTCCTCGCTTCTTTCACAGCGGTTCGGCTCTTGCTCTAAGCAGGCAACGGGAGCAATACCACCCTCGGTTGTTCTTAATATGTCGCCTACGGTATAGCTGCTCGCAGGCTTTGAAAGCATATATCCGCCCTGATATCCTCTGTTTGTCTGAAGATAATCAGCGCCGTTGAGCAAAGGAACAATCTGCTCCAGGTATTTTTTAGAAACACCCTGCCGCTTTGCAATGTCTTTAAGGGCAACATAACCGCTATCCCTGTGAATTGCAAGATCGAGCATCATTCTTAGTGCGTAACGCCCTTTTGTCGAAATTTTCATCAGGAACACCTCTTGAGTATTATTATATCACTCAACTTTCCCACACAAAAAATAATAGAAAAGTTCAAATCAAAGCGAGAAAGAAAGCATAACAGACAGGCGGCAGCTCCATAATTATTCTGTTATTTTCAAGCCAACGCTCATATCAAGGGAGCTGTCATCCGATAACGCTATTATAGCAGAAAAACTTATTGAAGGGCAAGATGGAAATTATATAATTTCAGAAAATAAAAAATGATAGGCTGCTCAATAGCCACCGCAAGCGGCGATTAAGCAATGTCCTATCAGTATCAGTTGGTGGAGATAAGCGGGATCGAACCGCTGGCCTCTTGAATGCCATTCAAGCGCTCTCCCAGCTGAGCT
>DKZT01000047.1:64921-67211 GCA_002493755.1 Ruminococcaceae bacterium UBA7067 | reverse complement strand
TGTGCTGAATGTTGTATACGCTTCACAGCGAGAGCTTTGAGCATTGAGGCATTAATAAAAAGCTTAAACCCCACGACTCAAAACTCTAAACTCTAAACTCTAAACTAAATTATCGTTTAGCTTAGTAAAGGAAAAATTATATAACTAACAAATATAGGAGAGTAATTGATTATGAACGAAACAATCTCAAAGGCAGAAGCCAGAATGGAAAGAAGACTTTCCCACCTTGCAGATGAATATGCGGCAATCAGAGCAGGCAGAGCAAATCCTGCTGTGCTCGATAAGGTTGTTGTTGACTATTACGGCGCACCTACTCCGATAAACCAGCTTGCGGCTGTGTCTGTTACAGAGGCAAGAACACTTATGGTTCAGCCGTGGGACGCGTCTGTTTTAAGAGCGATTGAAAAGGCAATCCAGACTTCTGATATCGGTATAAATCCTCAGAATGACGGTAAGGCTTTAAGGCTTGTGTTCCCGCCGCTTACAGAGGACAGAAGAAAGGAAATCGTTAAAGAGGTTTCCAAAATGGCTGAGGAAACAAAGGTATCGGTCAGAAATGTAAGAAGAGACGCCGTTGATAAGGTTAAGGCAAAGAAAAAGGACGGCGAGCTTACAGAGGACGATCTGAAAAAGGCTGAGAAAAAAATTCAGGATCTCACCGACAGATTCGTAAAAGAGATCGACAAAATGGCTGAAAAGAAGCAAAAGGAAGTAATGGCGATTTGATGCGATTATGGCGCAGCTAAAAGAGAAAAGAGAATAGATAAGAGAAGCGGTTGTCGCAGCTGCGTTGCTCTGTGCGGCTTTGCCGCAGAGTTAAGAGTGGAGAGTGGAGAGTGGAGAGTGGAGTGGACTGCTCCCTGCGAACTCACAACTCCGTTACGATTTTTTTAATTTCGGAGCCGCAAAGCGGCGACAAACCTACATTCTTCTCTATTCTTTCTTCTCTATTCTTTATTCTTAAAAATGAATTCACTGGCGGTGTAACTATGGCTCTCGGTTTGTTTAAAAATAAAAAATCTGTATCTCAGCTCAGCCTTGAAAATATAACTCTGCCCGAGCATATCGGTATTATTATGGACGGCAACGGTCGCTGGGCTAAAAAAAGAGGACTGCCGAGAAGCGCAGGCCACAGGGCAGGGGCGAAGAATTTCCGCACTATCACGAAGCACTGCGCCAATATCGGTATAAAGTATCTCACGGTATATGCCTTTTCGACTGAAAACTGGAAACGCCCCGAGAGCGAGGTAAACGCACTTATGGACTTGTTCAAGTCCTACCTTGAGGAAGCGATAAGGGATTTTAAGGACGAGGATATTGTTGTGCGCTTTATCGGCGACAAAACCGCCTTTTCGCCCGAGCTTCAGGCTCTTATCAGGGAGAACGAGGAATGCTCAAAGGACAGAACGGGAATGGTGCTGAATATCGCGATGAATTACGGCGGCAGAGATGAAATTGTAAAAGCTGCACGTGAAATTGCGAAAATGGTTGAAAGCGGTGAAATATCGTCTGACGGCATAACCGAACAGCTTATTTCACAGCACCTTTACACGGCAGACCAGCCGGATCCCGATTTAATAATAAGACCAAGCGGCGAATACCGCATTTCAAACTTTCTTTTGTGGCAGTCCGCATATGCGGAGTATGTAATACTTGACGATGTTTTATGGCCTGACTTTTCCAAGGAAATGCTTGAACAGTGCATTTTGGAGTATGCTCGCCGAAACAGGCGTTTTGGCAATGTATAGAGTATAAATTATTTAAGGCGGGTTCAGAATGAAAACAAGAGTTATTTCCGGCGTTATAGGCTCTGTAATGGTTGCGGCTATGCTTATTGCAGCTCAGTATGCGCCGATTATGTATAATGTTTTGGTAGCGCTCGTTGCGCTGATTTGTGTTTTTGAGATTTTTTCGGCGAGAGGACTAACAAAAAAGCCTCAGATTATGCTTCCCTCAGCCGTTTTTGCAATCGCAATGCCTATACTTTTTTCGGTAGGCTGTTCCCATATACCGGCTATTGCGTATCCGTTTTTTATGTTTTTAATGCTTCTGATTTTTTCGGACAGCATAAAGTTTGACGAGGTTGCCTTTGCCCTTACCACTACAACGGTTATTACCTTAGGCTTTGGCACAATAGTGTTTATGTGTGACAATAACAGAGAAAATTCTCTTTTCTATATAATGATGTCGCTTGCCATACCTTGGGTTGCCGATGCAGGCGCATATTTTGCAGGCAGTCTTTTGGGTAAGCACAAGCTTTGCCCGAAGATAAGCCCGAAAAAGACCGTTG
>DKZT01000047.1:64312-64681 GCA_002493755.1 Ruminococcaceae bacterium UBA7067 | reverse complement strand
AGCCCGAAAAAGACCGTTGAGGGCGCGCTCGGCGGAATCCTTGCCGGAGTAGTCGGCGCTGTGATACTCGCCGTTGTTTTCCAGAGCTTTGTGTTCGGCTCTGTATGGCAGGTTCAGTATCTGCCGCTTGTGATTATGGCGCTTGCGGGCGGCGTGGTGTCGATAATAGGCGATTTGTCCTTTTCGTCAATCAAGCGCAGCTGCAAGGTAAAGGATTACGGCAGCGTTATCCCCGGTCACGGCGGAATACTCGACCGCTGCGACAGCGTTATTTTTACAGCTCCGTTTATTATGCTGTTTATAGAATATTTCCCGATACTTATAAAATAATATTTCGCAGAGCGGGCGGCTACGCCGCAGAGTTAAGAG
>DKZT01000047.1:19610-64032 GCA_002493755.1 Ruminococcaceae bacterium UBA7067 | reverse complement strand
AGTTAAGAGTGGAGAGTGAAGATAATGTTGTCGCCGCTTTGCGGCTCTTTGAATTAAAATAACTCGTTTCGGGTTATAAACAATATTTTTAATTTACCATTTAAGAGAGCCGCTTGCGGCGACTACCATAACTATTATTTATTATTTATTCTTTATTCTTTACAGCGGCGTAGCCGCTCCACTCTCCACTCTCCACTCTTACAAGAAAGGATAACAATATGACTAACGCTCTTTCTGTATTAGGCTCAACAGGTTCAATCGGCACACAGGCGCTTGAGGTGTGCGAAAAGCTGAACATCAGGGTAACGGCTCTTGCCGCAGGCGGCAATATTGAAATGCTGGAGCAGCAGGCGAGAAAATTCAAGCCGTCACTGGTCGCAGTGTTTGACGAGGAAAAAGCACCGGCTCTTAAGGCGGCGCTTAAGGATACCGATATAGAGGTTGTCAGCGGTATGGACGGTCTTTGCCTTGCCGCTTCCCACAGCGAATGTGACACGGTGCTTAATTCCGTTGTCGGTATGGTAGGACTTCTGCCGACTCTTACAGCCGCAAGGGCGCATAAGAATATCGCCCTTGCAAATAAGGAAACCCTTGTTTCGGGCGGCAGTCTTGTTATGCAGGCTGTAAAGGATAACGGCGTAAAGCTCTATCCCGTTGACAGCGAGCATTCCGCAATTTTCCAGTGCCTGCAGGGTGTGCCGAATGATAAGGCGCTCAGCAGACTTATTCTTACTGCCTCGGGCGGACCGTTCTTTGGCAGAACGAAAAAGGAGCTTGAGAGTGTAACCGTTGAACAGGCGTTAAAGCACCCGAACTGGAGTATGGGGCAGAAAATAACCATCGACTCCGCTACAATGATGAATAAGGGTCTTGAGATTATAGAGGCTTCGTGGCTCTTTGATATGCCGCAGGACAGAATTGATGTTGTCGTTCACCGTGAGAGCATTATTCATTCGCTGATTGAGCTTAACGACAATTCGGTTATCGCTCAGCTCGGTATGCCCGATATGAAAATTCCTATTCAGTATGCGCTGACATACCCCGAAAGACTTCCCTGTCCCGTAAAGCGCTTAAGCCTTGCCGATGTCGGAAAGCTCACATTCTTTGAGCCTGATATTGAAGCCTTTGAGTGTATGCAGATATGCCGTGACGCTCTTGAACGCGGCGGTCTTTGCCCTGCGGCGGCAAACGGCGCAAACGAAGAGGCTGTCGGCTTATTCCTTAAGGGAAAAATACCGTTCCTGAGAATTCCCGAGCTTGTTCGTGCGGCTATGAATAAACAGGAGAGTGTGCAGGCAACCAGCGTTGATGATGTACTTAATGCCGACAAAGCCGCAAGAGAGCTTGTAAGGGCAAGCGTTATTTGAAAGGACTGATTTACCATAGATGTTGCATTGCTGATTATTATCGGGGTACTGCTGTTTGAGCTTATTGTGCTTATCCACGAGGGAGGACACTTTGTTGCGGCAAAGCTGTCGGGCGTTAAGGTCAATGAGTTTGCCTTGGGTATGGGACCAAAGCTTTTCAGCTTTACAAAGGGTGAAACAAAATACTCTCTCAGACTTCTGCCGATCGGCGGCTACTGCTCTATGGAGGGCGAGGACGAGGAAAGCGACAATCCGCGCGCCTTTGGCAATAAGCCTGTGTGGAAGCGCATTATAATAGTTGTTGCGGGTGCAGTAATGAATATTATTCTCGGTCTGCTTATGACATTGACAATGGTTCTCCAGCAGCCGTACTATGCCTCGACAACTGTTTCTGTCTTTGCCGAAAATGCCGTGACCTCGGATTATATACAGGTCGGCGATAAATTAGAGGAAATTGACGGTTATCCCATATGGAATTCAATGGATATTGCCTTTGCGCTCGGCACCTGCAAAAACTACGAGCCGAATATTAAGGTAAACAGAAACGGTCAGAGCATAGACCTCGGCAATGTTCCGCTTTACACATACGACAACGACGGCAAAACAACGATTGCCCGAGACTTTTATGTTGAGCCGGTGGATAAAAACTTTTTCTCTGTCTGCGGCGAAACAATCGGGCAGACGGTTTCAACCGTTAGAATGGTATGGGCAAGTCTTGTCGGCTTGGTTACGGGCAAGTTCGGCTTTAATGAAATGTCCGGTCCCGTCGGCGTAGCCTCGGCGATTACAACAGTCGCCTCACAGGGGCTTGAAAGCAGCTTCCTTGACGCTTTCAACAACATTCTGTATGTAATGATGATATTGACGATAAACCTCGGCATATTCAACCTCCTGCCCGTGCCTGCGCTGGACGGCGGCAGACTGCTCTTTCTGCTTATTGAGCTTGTTCGCCGCAAGCCTGTACCGCAGAAGTACGAGGGCGTTATTCACGGCATAGGCTTTGCGCTTTTAATGGTGTTTATGCTGGCGGTCACGTTCAACGATATAGTCAGACTATTTACCGGAGTATCTCCGGGTTGAGGGAGTTGTATAACAGATGACAAAACAGGTAAACGCAGGCGGAGTTCTGATTGGCGGCGGAGCAGATATTTCTATCCAGTCAATGCTCAATACTCCTGCCGAGGATATAGAGGGCAGCGTGCAGCAGGCAAAACAGCTTGAAGCTGCAGGCTGCGAAATTATCAGAGCCGCAGTGCCGGATTTGTCGGCGGTGCAGCTTATTTATGCTTTGAAAAATGCTGTGAATATCCCTGTTGTTGCGGATATTCATTTTGATTACAGAATAGCTCTTGAGTGTGTTGAAGCAGGGGTTGACAAGATAAGAATAAACCCCGGCAACATAGGCTCGGATGACAGGGTAAAGGCTGTTGCGAATGCCTGCAAGGCTAAGAACATACCGATAAGAATAGGCGTAAATTCGGGCAGCTTGGAGAAAAATATTCTCGCAAAGTACGGCGCGCCGACTGCCGATGCACTGTGTGCCAGTGCGCTGTATCACGCTTCACTTCTTGAAAAATTCGACTTTACCGATATTGTGCTGTCAATGAAGTCCTCTGATGTTCAGACAATGGTTAGAGCCTATGAGATTGCCTCTCTCCACTGCGATTATCCTCTTCACCTCGGCGTAACCGAGGCTGGAACAGAGAGAATGGGACTTATAAAGTCTGCGGCAGGCATAGGCTCGCTTCTGCTTCACGGTATCGGCGACACAATAAGAATTTCGCTTACAGCCGACCCTGTTAAGGAAGTGTATGCGGCAAAGGATTTGCTTAAGGCTATCGGCTTGCGCAAAAGCGGAGTGACCTTTGTTTCCTGCCCGACCTGCGGCAGAACGAAAATTGATCTGATTTCCCTTGCGAAAGAGGCTGAGGAAAGGCTCAGAAGCTGCGATAAAAACATTAAGGTAGCCATTATGGGATGTATTGTAAACGGACCCGGAGAGGCGAGAGAAGCCGATATAGGCATAGCAGGCGGCAAGGGTGAGGGACTTATCTTCAAAAAGGGCGAGATAATCAAAAAAGTTCCCGAGGACAAGCTTATTGACGAATTGATAAATGAGATTGAGAAAATGTAAGGGCAGCGCCTAAATTGAAAAATGAGGTATAAGGTTTGATGACGATAAAAGAGCTTCTTAGCGAGTACGGCGGCGTTATTCCGCCGCAGCTTGAAAACGGAGTGATAGAAGCCGCAAAAATAAACTCGGCAACACGAACAATGAACCTGACGGTGCGGTTTAAACAAACCGTGCCGCGTCAGCTTTTATTAGATGCTGAAAACATAATCAAGGAGCTGCCAATGGGGCTTAACGGTGCGTTTATAAAGCCGATATTCCCGCAGGGCAGCTTTTCGCCCGATTATTACCCCGAGCTTGTCAAGGAGCTTAAAAGGCGCAACCAGAGCCTTAACGGCTCGCTCAACGATTCAACAGTAACAATCGGCGAGGACGGTTCGCTTACAGTTATGCTCTGTCACGGCGGAGCGGCTATATTAAAGGCAAAAAGCTTTGACCGAAGCCTTCAGAGTATTATTCTTGAAGAGTTCGGGCAGAGCTTTAATGTCAGTTTTGACGGTGTGCTGACGATTGAAGCCGACAGCGAGCAGTACATACAAAAGCAGAATATAGTTGAGGAGAAAAAACGCCGTGAGCAGATTATAGCCTTTGACGAGGAGGAGCAGGAGCTTAAGGAAAGCTCAAGGCGCAAAAAGGACAGAGAGGTTGTAAAAGCAGTTGAGGTAAGGGAGAACGAATATTATTACCCTGCTGTTATCGAGGGTAGTGCAAAGCCGCTTTACGGCAATGTGTTCAGCACGAAGAAGCTAACGCCGATAACGGATATAGCCGCCGATTCGGGCAGAGTTGTCATCTGGGGTGATGTTTTTGACTCGGAATGTAAAACAACAAAGGACGGCAGAAAGAATATTATCACAATAAAAATAACCGACTACACAGGCTCAATGATAGTCAAGGTGTTTGATGATATCAAATCCGCAAAGCCTGCCGCCGATATAAAAAAGGGAAATACAATCGTCTGCCGAGGTGACATTGAATACGACAGATATATAAACGAAATTGTTCTGAGAGCAAGCGCAATAGGCACGATAAAGAAGGTGCAGGTTGTTGACAATGCGCCCGAAAAGCGAGTGGAGCTTCACCTGCATACAAAGATGTCGTCAATGGACGGTGTGTCGGACGCTTCATCGCTGATAAAGCAGGCACACGCCTGGGGACACCCCGCAATAGCCATAACAGATCACGGTGTTGCTCAGGCATTTCCCGAGGCTATGGACACCGTTGAAAGCCTTGTCAGCCGTGACGATGAGGAAAAGCCGGACGCGTTTAAGGTGATTTACGGCACAGAGGCTTACTTTGTAAACGATATGATAGCCTCTGTTGTCGGACGAGCCGACCAGAGCCTTAAAACAGGACGGTTCATCTGCTTTGACCTTGAAACAACGGGACTCTCTGCGGCTAAGGAGGCTATAACAGAAATCGGCGCAGTTAAAATCGAAAACGGCGCAGTGGTTGACACCTTCTCAACCTTTGTCAATCCGCAAAGACCTATACCGGGCAAGATAACCGAGCTTACCGGCATTACAGATGAAATGGTAAAGAATGCCCCGTTTGAGGACAGCGCATTAAAGGATTTCTACGAGTTCTGCGGCGAGGACGCAATTTTGGTTGCGCACAATGCGCCGTTTGATACATCGTTTATCAAAGCGGCGGCGAGCCGTTGCGGTATGCCGTACAGCTTTACTTCAATCGACACGGTTGCAATCTGCCGTGCTGTTTTAAAGGATATTAAAAACTGCAAGCTTGACACAGTTGCAAAGTATTTAAGGCTCGGCTCTTTCAATCACCACAGAGCCTGTGACGATGCCGAGATTTTATCGAGGATTTTCCTCTGCCTTGCAGACAGACTGCACGATGACTACGGCATTGAAACGGTTCAGCAGATAAATACTCATATTGCAGGTGCAGATTTTAAAAAGCTTGTTCCGTACCATCAGATTATTCTTGTCAAGAATAATACGGGTCTTAAAAATCTTTACAAGCTCATATCAATGGCACACCTTACATACTTCTATAAAAAGCCGAGAATACCGAAGTCGGAGCTTATAAAGCACCGTGAGGGTCTTATAATCGGCAGTGCCTGCGAGGCAGGCGAGCTGTTCCATGCTATTGTGGAGGGTAAGCCCTGGGAGGAGCTTTTGAATATAGCTTCGTTCTACGATTATCTTGAGATTCAGCCGATCGGAAACAATATGTTTATGCTCAGAAACGGCACGGTGTCCGATATCAAGGAGCTTCAGGAGCTTAACAAAACGGTAATTAAAATCGGCAAAAAGCTGAATATCCCTGTTGTAGCAACCTGCGATGTTCACTTTCAGGCTCCGCAGGACGGTGAGTATAGAAAAATTTTACAGGCGGCGCAGGGCTTTACCGACGCCGACAATCAGGCGCCGCTTTATTTGAGAACTACCGCAGAGATGCTCAAGGAATTTGAGTATTTAGGCAAGGAAAAGGCTTATGAGGTTGTTGTAACGAACACAAGGAAAATTGCCGAGTCAATCGAGCGCGTCCGTCCGATACCGCGCGGAGTTTTCCCACCGTTTATTGACGGTGCGGAGGAACAGCTTACAACAATCACATGGAAAAGAGCCAAGGAAAAATACGGCGACCCTCTGCCCGAAATCGTGCAGGCAAGGCTTGACCGTGAGCTTGGCTCTATCACAAAGCACGGCTTCTCGGTGCTTTATATGACGGCACAGAAGCTTGTTGCCGACAGCGAGGCGCACGGCTATCTTGTAGGTTCACGAGGAAGCGTAGGCTCTTCCTTTGTCGCCACAATGTCGGGTATATCCGAGGTTAATCCGCTTTGTCCTCACTATATCTGCCCCAACTGCAAAAACAGCGAATTTATCACAGACGGCAGCGTCGGCTCAGGCTTTGATTTGCCGCCGAAAAACTGCCCGAAATGCGGAACTCCGTATGACCGTGACGGACACGAAATTCCGTTTGAAACCTTCTTAGGCTTTGACGGCGATAAAACGCCTGATATAGACCTTAATTTCAGCGGCGAATATCAGTCGCATTCGCACCGCTACACAGAGGAGCTGTTCGGCAAGGACAACGTGTTCAAGGCAGGAACAATAGCTACGGTTGCGGAAAAGACCGCGATCGGCTATGTTAAAAAATACTGCGAGCAGACCGGAAAGGTGCTTCACCGCGCCGAGGAATCACGTCTTGCCGCAGGCTGTACCGGAGTTAAGAGAACAACGGGTCAGCACCCCGGCGGAATGGTTGTTGTTCCGAGGGGCAATGAGGTGTTCGACTTCTGTCCTGTTCAGCACCCGGCTAACGATATGAAGTCCGATAACATAACAACGCACTTCGACTTCCACTCAATCCACGATACAATCTGTAAGCTTGACGAGCTTGGACACGATGTTCCGACAATCTATCACTACCTTGAAAAGTTCACGAACATTTCCGTTATGAATGTTTCGATGAGCGACCCCGAGGTTATGTCGCTGTTCACCTCGACAAAGGCTCTGGGCGTGACACCCGAGGATATAGGCTCTCAGACGGGTACATTCTCACTGCCCGAGGTCGGCACAGACTTTGTAAGAGGTATGCTTGTTGAGGCACAGCCGAAAACCTTCTCCGACCTCTTGCAGATTTCGGGACTTTCTCACGGTACTGATGTATGGATAGGCAACGCCGCCGACCTTATCCACAGCGGTCAATGCACGATTTCAGAGGTTATCGGTACGCGTGACTCCATTATGACATATCTCCTGCACAGAGGTCTTGAGCCGAAGATGGCGTTCAAGATAATGGAGATTGTCCGTAAGGGCAAGGCGACAAAGCTTCTTACTGAGGAGCATTTCAAGGCTATGAAGGATCACGATGTTCCGCAGTGGTATATCGACTCCTGTATGAAGATTAAATATATGTTCCCGAAGGCTCACGCAGCGGCTTATATGATTGCAACGCTCAGGCTCGGCTGGTACAAGGTGCATAAGCCGACAGAGTATTACGCCGCATACTTCTCTGTTCGCGGAGAAAACTTTGACGGCGCAACGGTGCTTAAGGGTATTAATGCCGTGAGGGAGAAAATGAAAAATATCAAGGCAAAGGGCTATGAGGCGAGCGCCAAGGACGAGGCTGAATATGCCAATTTGCAGATAATAAATGAGATGCTCGCAAGAGGAATTGAGGTTTTGCCTGTTGACATTTACAAATCAGAGGCTAAAATGTTTGTTATAGAGGGAAATAAAATCCGCCTCCCGTTTTCATCTCTGTCCGGAGTCGGAGATGCCGCCGCAGAGGTGCTTGCCGAAAAGGGCAAGCAGGGCGAGTATCTGTCGGTTGAGGATTTGCAGGCGAGAACAAAGATTTCCAAGGCTGTTATTGAAACTCTGCGTGAGGTCGGCGCATTGGGCGACTTGCCCGAGAGCAGCCAATTATCCCTGTTCTGAGGAGGAATGGTATGAAATCGAAAAAACTTAAGCACGCTATAATACTGATAACCTACACGGTGCTTCTGCTGTTTGTGCTTTTTAACATCAAAACTGTGTGGGCAGTATGCTCAACAGTGCTGAATGTGTTAATGCCCTTTGTTGTTGGTCTTGTAGTGGCATTTCTCGTTAATCTTCCGTATGTCTATTTTTCCGAAAAGGCTTTTGCAGGTATGGCGAATAAGGGCAAGCTGTGCCGCAAACTGCGAAAGCCGCTTGCGCTTGTGCTGGCGTATCTGATAATATTCGGCGTGATGATTTTTCTTATCACAATTCTTGTTCCTGAGCTTATTGACAGCGTCGACAAGCTGATAACAAACTTCTCAGCATACTTCGAGAGCTTCCGCGTCTGGCTCACCGATTTTATGGATAAGTGGTTTAATATTCAGCTGACCAAGGACAGCGATATTTTCGTATTCATAAACGATATTGTAACAAGAATAACGGGCAATGAGCTTTCGCAGTGGGCTTCAAACCTCTCCTCAAGCCTTATGCCGTCCGTGTTTGATATGACAAAGAATGTCACCACAACAATAATCAACCTGTTTATGGGCGTGTTTATTTCGTGCTATTTTATGGGCTGCAAGGAAAAGCTCATTTATCAGGTCAAGAAGTTTTCCGTCGCCTATATACCCGACAGAGTTAATTCAAAGCTCTTGGAAATAGGCGAGCTGTCAAACAAAATCTTCGGTAAATTTGTTTACGGCAAGATTATCGACTCGATGCTCATCGGTGTGCTGTGCTTTATAGGAATGTCGATTTTCGGCTTTGACTATGCGGCACTTATGAGCGTTATTGTTGCAATAACAAACCTTGTGCCGATGTTCGGACCAATCGTAGGAGCGGTTGTCACGATTTTCATAATGCTTGTTATCAACCCGATTGAGGCTGTATGGTTTGCTATCTTCCTGCTGATTTTACAGCAGATTGACGGCAACTTTATCGGGCCGAAAATCCTCGGCAACTCAATAGGCATTTCCGGTTTCTGGATTATGGCGAGCGTTATTGTCGGCTCAGGTCTTTTCGGCTTCTGGGGAATGCTCCTTGCAGTGCCGGTGTTTTCAACGCTTTATGTTCTGCTCACCCGTCACGTCAATTCACGTATAGCAAAGGTCGACAAGCAGGACGTTCTTGGCGCACCGCCCGAGGACGATATTATAAAACAGCAGATGCCTAAGGACCCCAGAGAGATAAAGGACTCTGATGTAAGCGGATATGTTTTCAACAATCAGTTTATCGAGTCGATAAAAACCAAGGTTAAGGCTGAGGCTAAAAAGATAAAAAAGGAAAATGCCGATGAAAAATCCGATAAGTCGGATAACGGCGGAGAATAAAATTTCGGGCAGTCTGGAGATACTTTCTGACTGTCCGTTTTGCGAGAAAAGAAACAGTTGACAATATAACTTTACCGTGTTATTATATTAGCGCACTAAAGCATAATGCTAACACCTAATGAGAAGTAGATAATATTTATTTGCGAAAATCATCTAAATCTACTTTCTGTCAGGCATTGGTATAAGAAAGGAAACAGCAATGAAAGCCTATTATAAAATTACGCCTGAGGGCACAAAGGATTATCTTTTTGAAGAAGCAAGCGCAATTAACGAGGTTGCGTGCATTACAACCTCGGTTTACCGTTCTAAGGGCTATCACGAGGTCAAAACGCCCGGCCTTGAATTTTTTGACGAATTCAATCTTAAATCAAGCGCAATAGCACAGGAGCGTATGTTTAAGCTCACCGACAACAAGGGCAGGCTTATGGTAATTCGTCCCGATTCCACACTTCCGATAGCAAGAGTGGTTGCAACAAGACTTCAGAACAAGCCTATGCCGATAAGGCTGTTTTATAATCAGAGCGTGTTCAGAAGCAACCCGAGCCTTACCGGCAGAAAAAACGAGGTAAGACAAACAGGCATTGAGCTTCTGGGCGCTGTCGGCAAAAGGGCGGATCTTGAGGTTATTATAACGGCTATTGAGGCTCTGCAGAAAATCGTTCCCGATTTCAGAATTGAGCTTGGCCACGCAGGACTTTTCCGTTCGCTTGCAAAAAAGCTTGATTGCAGTGATGAAATAAAGGAGAGCATCAGAGATTCCATACAGTCAAAGAACTACTCTCAGCTAAACTCAATTCTCGACACACTGCCGCAGTCGGATACAGTTGAAGCTATAAGAAAGCTTCCGAGGCTTTTCGGCGGCGAGGAGGTTCTGACTCAGGCGGCTCCACTTTTTGAGGGTACGGAGGGCGAGAGCGACCTTGCATATTTAAGTGAAATATACCACGCGCTTTCAAAGCTTATGATGGGCGACAAGCTGATTATGGATTTAGGCTTTGTGCAGAGAAACGATTATTACAGCGACTTCATCTTCAGCGCATATGTTGAGGGAAGCGGCGACGCAGTGCTGACAGGCGGCAGATATGATAAGCTTCTCGATGAATTTGACGCTCCTATGCCTGCGGCAGGCTTTGCACTTAATGCCGACGCGCTTGCGGATATTATGCTTTCATCGGGAAAAAGCTTTGAGGAAAAGCCTGCCGATATTATCGTTCACGCAGACGAGGGCTTTGAAATGGACGCAATCAGCCAGTGCCGTTTTTACACACTGAGCGGCTTCAAGTGCGAAAACAGCGTTTTCACAAGCCGTGACGAGGTAATACGCTACGCTAAGGAAAACGGAGTAAAGCAGGTGTGCTTTATGAGCGGCAAGCCTGAAACTATTGATATAGAGAATATGGGAGAGCAGATATGAAACCACTGAGAATAGCCCTGACTAAGGGCAGACTTGAAAAAGACACGGTTGCACTTTTAGAGCAGATAGGCTACGACTGCTCAGCCGTAAGAAATAAGGGCAGGCGCTTAATTCTGCCGATTGGCTCGGGAGAAATTGAGGTTGTGCTTGCAAAGGCGGCTGACGTTATTACATATGTTGAGCACGGCGTGTGCGATCTGGGGGTTGTCGGCAAGGATACTATTCTTGAAAACGGCACATCCTTTTATGAGCTTCTTGACTTAGGCTTCGGCAAGTGCCGTTTCGCTGTTGCAGGAAAAGCCGGCTACGATTTTTATGACGGCTACAAGGCTAAGACAATAGCAACGAAGTACCCGAATGTTGCGAGAACTCATTTTGAAAACAAGGCGATGGATATTCGCTTTATAAAAATTGAGGGCAGTGTAGAGCTTGCGCCGCTTTTAGGTCTTGCAGACGCAATAGTTGATATTGTTGAAACAGGCTCAACGCTTAAGGAAAACGGTCTTGAGGTCTACGAGGAGGTTGTGCCTATCTCGGCAAGACTTATTGCAAACAACGCAAGCCTTAAGCTCCGAAAGAAAGAGATTGAGGAGCTTGTTGACAAAATGGAGAAATATATTACCAGAACGGAGTGATACAGATGATACCATCAGTAAAAGCTGACGGAAAGGCAGAGCTTGAGCTTTTAAGCGAGATTGAAAGCAGAAGCGAAAAGACAAACAAGGACGTAACAGCCGCAGTAAGCGAAATTCTTGCAAATGTTAAGGCAAGAGGCGATGAGGCTGTTCGTGAATATACAATTAAATTTGACGGAAAGGCTCCCGAAAAAACAGAGATTTCAAAGGAGGAAATGCAGGAGCTTGCAAAAAGCTGTGACCCTGATTTTTTAAAGGCTGTGGAGAGAGCGGCTGAGAATATTGCCGACTTCCACAAGCGCCAGCTCCGCCAGAGCTTTTTCACAACAAAGGACGATAACGTAATCCTCGGCCAGCGTGTAAGAGGACTTGAAAGGGTCGGAATTTATGTTCCGGGCGGCACGGCGGCTTATCCGTCGTCCGTGCTTATGAACGCAATTCCTGCAAGGATTGCAGGCGTTAAGGAGATTATTATGGTAACTCCGCCTACAAAGCAGGGCAAGCCGAACCCCGATATAATGGCGGCGGCTCTTGCGGCAGGAGTTGACAGGGTTCTGCTTATGGGCGGCGCACAGGCTGTTGCGGCTCTTGCATACGGCACTCAGACAGTGCCTAAGGTTGATAAGATTGTAGGACCCGGCAACATATTTGTCGCAACGGCTAAAAAGCTTTTGTACGGTACGGTTGATATTGATATGATAGCAGGCCCGAGCGAAATACTCGTTATGGCTGACAGCAGTGCAAATCCTGCTTTTGTTGCGGCTGATCTTATGTCGCAGGCAGAGCACGATGTTCTCGCATCATCAATTCTGCTGACAACAAGCAGTGAGCTTGCCGAGAGCGTTAAGCTTGAGATTGAAAAGCAGAGCCAAACGCTTTCAAGAAAAGAAATTATCGACAAGGCGCTTTCAAGCTACGGCGCAATTATCATTTGCGAGAACAACGAACAGATGGTAGACTTTGCAAACAAGCTTGCTCCCGAGCACCTTGAGGTTTGTATGGAAAATCCGCTCGACTATATCGGCGTTTTAGATAACGCAGGCTCGGTGTTCCTCGGTCACTATTCGCCCGAGCCGCTCGGCGACTATTTTGCTGGACCGAACCACGTTCTGCCCACAAGCGGAACGGCTCGCTTCTTCTCGCCGCTCGGTGTTGACAGCTTTATCAAGCGTTCAAGCTTCATCTATTATTCCGAGAAGGCTCTTGAAAAGGATGCCGCAGACATAATTAAATTTGCCGAAACCGAAGGACTTACAGCTCACGCAAATTCAATTAAGGTTCGCTTTGGTTTAGAATAAGGGTTATCCTCAAGCCTTCCCCTTGGGGGGAAGGTGGCGGCGAAGCCGACGGATGAGGGGCGGTCGCTCTGCTGAGCGTAATAATATTTCTACACGATGCTATCGCATCTACACCTCATCAGTCACTGCGTGACAGCTTCCCCTCGAGGGGAAGCCTAATTTCGTTATCAATTCCTGCTTAAGTTAATGGTATTACCCTAACAGGGAATGCCCTCAAGGGGAAGGCTTATATACGGAGGGAAATATGTATACACTTAACAAAAAAATACGTGATTTACAGCCGTACGACCCGATAACGGGCGAAATGAAAATCCGTCTTGACGCTAACGAATCCTGCGTTAATCTGCCCGAGGATATTATGGCTGAGATACTCACGGCAATTAATAATATCAGCTTCAACCGCTATCCCGACCCGAACGCAACAGCAGTGTGCAGTGCGTTTGCCGACTATTACGGAATAAGCTCAGATAATGTAACAGCAGGCAACGGCTCAGACGAGCTTATCTCTATTATTGCGAATGCGTTTCTGATGAAGGGTCAGACGCTTGTCACCGTTGCACCCGATTTTTCAATGTACCGCTTTTACACCTCAATATCCGAGCTTGAGTGTGAAACAGTGCAGAAAAACGATGATCTGACAATAGATGTTGACAAGCTGATTGAAGCAGTAAACAGAACGAACGCAGGCGCAGTTATCTTTTCAAACCCCTGCAACCCGACCTCAAAGGGAGTTGACAGGGAAGAGGTAAGGCGGCTGATTAAATCTGTGGACTGTCTTGTGGTGCTTGACGAAGCGTATATGGACTTCTGGGATAAGTCGCTTTTGGGTGAGGTTTGCGACTACGATAATCTCATAATTCTGCGTACAGCGTCAAAGGCAGTTGGTGCGGCGGCGATAAGATTGGGCTTTGCTGTGGCGAACGAAACGATAACAAAGGCTCTTAAAGCCATAAAATCACCGTATAATGTTAACACTGTTACACAGGAAATTGGTAAAATTATCTTCTCGCATAATGAATATTTAACAAAAACGAAAAACTATATTGTAACGCAAAGGCAAAGCTTATATAATAGTCTTGCAGAGGTTGCCCGTAGTTACCCTCAGTATTTTACGCTTGTAGACGGCTGTTCAAACTTTGTGTTTATAAAATCGCCTGTGTCAAAGCAGCTTTTTGATTATCTTCTCTCACAGGGAACAGCGATAAGATATATGGGCGATTACCTGAGAATAACAGCAGGAACTGATGAGGAGAACGAAACACTGCTTGCGCAGATAAACGACTTCTGCAATAATTATAAGGACTGATTAAAATGAGAAATGCCGCTGTTGAGCGCACAACAAAGGAAACGGAAATATTTGTTGCCGTTGATCTGGACGGCGGCAATATTTCAATAGATACGGGTATTGGCTTTTTCGACCATATGCTCACGGCTCTTGCGATGCATTCGGGCATTGCGCTTACAGTCAGAGCAAAGGGCGATCTGCACGTTGACTGCCACCACACCGTTGAGGATGTCGGCATTGTGCTTGGTCAGGCGCTTTCAAAGGCGCTGGGAGATAAATCGGGAATAATGCGCTACGGCAGCTTTTTTATCCCGATGGACGAAGCACTTGCATTTGCAAGCATAGACATAAGCGGCAGACCGTTTCTTGTGTTCAATGCGCAGATGCCTCAGGCAACAGTCGGCACCTTTGACTGCTGTATGACAGAGGAATTTTTCCGTGCGCTCGCATTCAACGCAGGAATAACCCTGCACATTAAAAGCGAATACGGCGCAAACAGCCATCATATAATAGAAGCAATATTCAAGGCAGTGGCTCACGCTCTCAAGTGCGCCGTAAAGAGAAACGATGACGGCAAAACGCTTTCTACAAAGGGAGTTTTGTAAGAGTGGAGAGTGAAGAGTGAAGAGAGCTGTGCAAGCACCGCTGTAAAGAATAAAGAATAATTTTGGTAGTCGCCGCAAGCGGCTCAAAACTTAAAACTTTAAACTCAAAACTCAAACAGTTGGAAGGGGAATTATTATGATAGTATTACCTGCAATAGATTTAAAAGACGGAAACTGCGTTCGCCTGCTCAAGGGCGATTATTCAACAGTACATAAGGTTGCGGAAAGTCCGCTTGAAACAGCGCTTGCTTTTCAGGAGGAGGGCGCTTCGTGGATACATATGGTAGACCTTGACGGCGCTAAGGACGGAGTTAGAAAAAATCACGAGATTATCCTGAGCGTATGCGAAAAAACAAACCTGAATGTTGAGGTAGGCGGCGGCATCAGAGATATGGAGGCTGTCGATTTCTACCTTGAGCACGGTGCGGCAAGAGTTATTTTAGGCTCAGCGGCTGTTAAGAACAAACAGCTTGTTGTTGACGCTGTAAACAAGTACGGCGAAAAAATAGCCGTAGGAATTGATGCAAAGGACGGTTTGGCGTGTGCCGAGGGTTGGCTTGACAATTCGGGTGTAGACTATATTACTCTTGCAAAGGAAATGGAGAAAATCGGCGTTTCCAAGATTATTTTCACCGATATTTCAAAGGACGGTATGCTCTCAGGTCCTAACCTTGTTCAGCTTGACGAGCTTAAGGCTTCAGTAAGCTGTGATGTTATCGCAAGCGGCGGTGTGTCAAACCTCAAGGACATTATCAACCTTGCGGAGCTTAACATATACGGCGCAATCGCAGGCAAGGCAATCTATACAGGCGATTTAAAGCTGAGCGACGCTATAAAAATCGGCAAAAGGGTAGAGAAAACGGAGTAAGAATATGAATATTGATTACGACAGATTTTTTAAGAAGTCAGACCTTGTTCCTGCAATAGTTCAGGAGAAATCAACGGGCGAGGTTCTGATGCTTGCCTATATGAACCGTGAGTCAATCGAAAAAACCTTTGAAACAGGCTACACGTGGTTTTACAGCCGTTCCAGGCAGGAGCTGTGGAACAAGGGCGCAACATCGGGTCATCTGCAGAAGGTGATTGATATTTATACCGACTGTGACGATGATACCATTCTTGTTACGGTTGAACAGACGGGAGCCGCCTGCCACACGGGAAATCACAGCTGCTTTTTCACAAAATTAAAATAAATGAACAGGAGAATACATTATGAATGAAAGCGTTTTAGAGGCACTGTATAATACAGTTGTCAGCCGCAAGGAGAATCCGCAGGAGGGATCTTACACCTGCTATCTTTTTGATAAGGGCAGAGATAAAATTTTAAAGAAGGTCGGCGAGGAGTGCAGTGAAACAATCATTGCCGCCAAGAACAGCGATAATGGCGAAACCGTTTACGAAATCTGCGATCTTATGTATCATCTCACCGTGCTTATGGTCGAAATGGGTATTCCTCTTGAGGATGTTTTAGCAGAGCTTGACAAGAGGTCCGAAAAAACAGGAAATCTCAAAACCTTTCATCAGGTAGATAAAAATTCATAATTTTTGGCAATATTTCACATTAAAATTTGCAGGTGTTTGGACAATTTGACGATTTGCCCGAATGCCTGTTTTTTTGTGCATATTTAATTGAAATTCAGCAGAAAAAAGTATATAATTAATGTATATTTTTTTAGGAGGTCAAAAAAATGAGATTTTCAAAAAAATCGCTGATAAGCGTATCTCTGGCTGCTGTTATGGCAGCAGGCGGTCTTGCAATTCCTGTTGCTGTTACTGCCGCAGATAACACAGACGACGCAGCGGTTTCAAACCAGAATACCGGTTACAATCTTGCTTCCAGCGTAGAAAACGGTAACATCCTTCACGCTTTTAACTGGTATTTCAACGATGTTAAAAAGTATATGAAGGACATTGCCGAGGCAGGCTTCACAACCGTTCAGGTTTCTCCTGTTCAGGCTAATAAAACCACAATCAACTCCGGTCTTTACGCTTGCGACTGGTGGGTTACATACCAGCCTATCAATTTTGAGGTTGGTAACAACTACGGCACAAAGGCAGATTTCAAGGCTATGTGTGAAGAAGCAGACAAGTACGGAATCAAAATTATTGTTGACGTTGTAGCAAACCATATGGCACAGGCAGACGGTGGCACTTCAGGTCAGATTGCCGATAATGTAATAGCTGATTTGCGTGATGACCCCGAATGCTGGCATCAGACATCAAAGAATGTTTCTGACACAAACCGCTATGCTATGACGCAGTACACACTCAGCGGCATTCCCGACCTTAACACCTCAAACGAAAAGGTTCAGTCTTATGTTAAGGGTCTTATCAAGGAATGTGTTGACTACGGCGCAGACGGCTTCCGTTTTGACGCGGCAAAGCACATTGAGCTTGACACCGACCCGGATTTAAACGGAGTACACTATGCAAGCGACTTCTGGAAGAATATTACATCATACGCCAAAGAGATTAAGCCTGATGTATTCCTCTACGGCGAGGTTCTTGCTCCGTTCGGTACAGCAAGCGAAAACTACACAAAGTATATGAGAATTACCGACAGCGCTTATGGAACAAAGGTTGCAAATGCTGCCGGCAAGGGAACAAATTCACCGTCTCTTAAAAACTACAATGTTACAGGCGCAGACGCCTCTGACCTTGTTTTGTGGGTTGAATCTCACGATAACTTTATTTCCGGTCAGTCACAGAAAGCCGGAATTAAGAAATCAGCTCAGGTTGTCCTCGGTTGGGGTATGATAGGCGCAAGAGAAAACGCTCCTTCTCTTTATTTTGTAAGACCTGAGCACGAAAAGCTCGGCACGGCAGGCGGCGGAATGACAATTAAGTATGATGAGCTTATGGGCGGTCCGGGCAGTCTTTATTGGCAGGATCCTACTGTTGTTGCAGTAAACAGATTCAAGAATCAGTTTGAGGGTCAGTCCGAAACACTCTATACCGATACAAAGCTTTTCGCTGTTCAGAGAGGCACAACAGGCATTGTTATCACAAACTACAACACAGCTGATTATGCGGCAAATCTTAAGACAACCCTTGAGGACGGTACATACACAGATCAGGTAACAGGCGATGAATTCACCGTAGCAAACGGTGTTCTCAGCGGTACCGTAAAGGCAAAGTCTGTTGCTGTTCTTTACACACCTGAAACGGCAGCTCCTTCTGTTTACGTAAAGCTTGACGGTAACGATGTAAAGACATCCGACACAAGTCTTTCCTTTAACGGTGAAACAGCTAATTTTACCTGCCTGTATGATACTCAGGACGTAACCTCATTTGATGTTTCCGTTAACGGCGTATCTGCTAATTACGGGGTAGTAATAGATGAGGACGACAAAGCTATCGGTGCTGAGGTTGTTATCGGTAATGCTGTAAATTACGGCGATGAAATCACAGTAACGGTTAAGGCTGAAAACGCAGCAGGAACTATTACCGATGTTTATACAATCCAGAAGAAAGACCCGAATGCTCCGATAGTGGCATACTTTGACACTAAGGACTGTGAGAACTGGGATACAGCGTCAGCTCCGGGCATATATGTATTTGCCAAGGATAAGGACGACGTTGCAATTCAGGAGTTCCCGGGCTTCCTTATGACCAAGGTTCCCGGCACAACATACGTTAAGGCTGAGCTTCCGATCAACACTGCTGTTGTTAAGTTCAGTGAGGGTCCCGTTATTTCCGGTCTTGACGGCAGAACAGTACCGCCAACTGTTGTAAATTACGGCTCTGCAGCATATGCGAAGAACCGTGAGGCAGGCGGACTTGAAATCAGCGGAAGTATGCTCTGGACAAAGGGCAGCTGGAAAAACTACAAAGCCGATGATTCAGCCCTTGATTCCTGCACAGCTTACAGCTTCGGCGATGTAAACGGAGACGGCAAGGTAAACCTCAAGGATGCCGTGCTCACAAACAAATGCTCGCTCGACTTTATCGTGCTCGACAAGAAGCAGCAGTACGCAGCCGACCTTGATGACGACTTTGAAATTAATCTCGTTGATGCAATAACACTGCGGAAGGTTATTCTGTCGGTTAATTAATAATTAATAAACAAAAAGGGAGCTGTCTTTATCGGCAGCTCCTGTTTTTTTGCGAAAACCGCCGCTGAGAGTATTAAGACTGCTCAGCAGCGGTTTATGATATTGACTTTTATTAATCTGAAAATTATAATAGTTGTTGGCTCAGTTAGCTCTGATTTCAAACTGAGAGACTTCCTCAATCAGCTCGTGCGGAACATTGTCACAGGCTTCAAAATGAATCGGCTTATTCAAATCAAGACTAAGCACACCCATAATCGAACGCGGATCAATCACATAGTAGCCGCTTGTGATTTTCATTGTTGCGTCACGAAATTTGTTTGTAATGTTTACGAATTTCTTTGCTGTTTCCAGATCCGGAATAGCAAGTGTTTTCGAATACATAAAAAATCCCCCTAGATACAATAAATCTTATTATTATTATTTTACCACTGACGCCAAAAAAATTCAATTATTGATATGATTTTTACCCTATTGTATAAATTTTATGCTATATTGCCTTATTTATTATGCGTAATGCGCTAAAGTACGACAATTTATTTATCTTGACAATTATGGCTATCTAATTTAGTAAGCTAAACGATAATTTAATTCGGAATGCGTAATTCGGAATGCGGAATTAATGGTCTCTACGCTCCGAATTTGAATAGTGCGTATTGTTTGGATAGGTTCAATCTCAACTCAAAACTCTAAATTCAAAGCTAAAAACTTAAAACTTAAAACTTAAAACTCAAAACTCAAAACTACCCCATAATAAAGGACGGAATTTACGATGAATTTTGCTGTAATTACCTTAGGCTGTAAGGTTAATCAATATGAAAGTCAGGTTATGTCTGACGCTATGCTCTGCTCAGGCTTTGATTTGGCGCAGGACTATAAAACCGCTGATATAGTTATAGTAAATTCCTGCACTGTAACGGCGGTGAGCGACAGCAAGGCATTGAAGCTTATGAGAAGAATTAAGCGAGAAAATCCAAGCTCCATCACTGTGCTTACCGGCTGTATGCCGCAGGCGTTCCCTGATGAGCTTAAAAACTTCGACTGCGCCGATATAATAATGGGCAACAAATGCCGCAACGATTTATTACCGCTTATTAACGAGTATATACAAACTCAAAAGCGTATTATAAAAATTGAGCCGCATCAGGATGACATGAAGTTTGAAAAAATGCAGGTAAGCTCCTTTAACGAGAGGACAAGAGCCTTTGTGAAGATAGAGGACGGCTGTAACCGCTTCTGCTCCTACTGCATTATTCCGTATGCAAGAGGCAGAGTGCGCTCAAAGCCGCTTGATGAGCTTAAAACAGAGCTTGAAGCACTGGCACGGAAGGGTTATCTTGAGGCTGTGCTTGTCGGCATAAATCTGTCGGCTTACGGAAACGATCTGGGCGGCATAAACCTTGCCGACGCTATCGAGTGCGCCTGTGCAGTTGAGGGAATAAAGCGTGTTCGTTTAGGCTCGCTTGAGCCGGAGCGGATGGATGAGGATACTATAAAACGCCTTGCAAAGCAGGAAAAGCTGTGCCCTCAGTTCCACCTCTCACTCCAGAGCGGCTGTGACAGCACGCTGAAAAGAATGAACAGGCATTATAACACCGAGGAATATATGACGATTGTTGAAAATCTGAGAAAGTATTTTGACAACTGCGCCATCACAACCGATGTTATGGTAGGCTTTCCGGGCGAGGACGATGAAGAGTTTGAGCAGTCGCTTGATTTTGTGAAAAGGGTCGGCTTTGCAAAGGTGCATACCTTTGCATATTCACGCAGACCCGGAACGGTTGCCGACAAAGCAAGCAGTCAGGTGCAAAAGAGCGACAAGGAAAAGCGCTCCAAGCTGATGATAGAGGAAACAGAAAAGCTTCACCAAGCCTTTCTGCGTTCACAGCTCGGAAAAACCGGAAAGGTCATCTTTGAAAAAAGAAGACCCGACGGTTATTTTGAGGGCTACACAATGAATTATACCCAGGTTTATGTAAAAACAGACGAGGATATTTCTAACAGCATTTTAGATGTAAGGCTTGATGGCATAATGGGAGAAGGATGTACAGCTTTGCTGTGTAATGAATAAAGAATAATGAATAATTTTGGTTGTCGCAGCTGCGCTGCTCTTTTAATTAAGAAATATGCGGCAACCTTAACATTTGCCGTAGGCAAATATTTCATAGCGAAGCTATTTCATATCGCAAAGCGATATTTCACAAATCCCGTAGGGATTTATTTCATTTCATCTAAATACCTCATAACATTCTCAACCTCATTCTCTGTCTGCTCATTGACGAGATAATCAAAGGAGTAGAACATAAAGCCGTCGGCTTTTTGCTGTCTACCGAATTCAATCTGTTCCTTTAAATTCTCGTCGCTGTCAAGCCAGGTGCCGTCGTCTGCGTCACTGCCAGCCTTGTAAAGCCCCAGACCGATATACAGCTTTATGTTTTCGTTTGTAACAAGCTTGCGCCATTCCTCAACTGCTTCGTTATATGGATAAGCGCTGTTGCTTTTGCTGAAATAGTTCTGTGGGCATAGGTAGTCGCAGTAGCCGTCTGTACTGCCCCAGGTGTAAACATCTGCTCCCATTTTCAAATCATTATTTATGTTTCCCTGCGGAGATATGCCGAAAACCACATCCTTGTTCACTGATTTAATTCCGTTGTATACGCCGCTGATAAGCGAGTTTATGTTCGCTGTTCTCCATTCAGACTGTGACATAGCGGTATCGCTGTTTTCAAGCGAGCTTACATAGCTTTCGTATTCCGGGCTGTCGTAATCCTCGCTTTCATCGGGATAAAAATAATCGTCAAACTGCACTCCGTCAACATCATACCTCGATACAATTTCCTTTATTGAGCCGACTATATATTCCCGCACCTTATCATAAGCAGGATTAAAATATATTCCGCCGTCATATTCCATTGTGTAGCGGTCGTTGCTTTCGTCACCGTCATTCTGCCAGATACTGTACGGGCTGTACTTTGAAATTTCGGGCGGCGTTTCGCTCAGCTTTATTCTCAGCGGATTTATCCAGGCGTGAAATTCAAGACCGCTCTCGTGCGTTTTATTAACCATATATTCCATTGCGTCATATCCAGGGTTTTCGCCCTGCGTGCCTGTGAGAATATGTGAAAACGGAAAATAGTCGGACATATACATCGAATCGCCGCAGGGGCGCACGTGAACAATAAGCGCGTTCATCTTATGCTCCTTTGCAATGCTGACTATATTATCAAACTTTTCCTTAAAAGCCTGTTCGCTCGGGTTATCCTCAACGCTTAACGACATATACGGAACCCATACGGCGAGCATTTCCTTGCCGTCCTTATTAACGGCGGAGGTCTGCACGGCGCTGTTGTCCGTACTTGACACGCTCTGAGCCTTGCTTGTGGAGGGGTTTATATCTTTGGCTTTTGCGGCAGTGTTTCTGCCAAGGTCAAATTTCCACATTATCCCGACCATGCCGATAAGCACAGCCAAGGCTGTGATAAACGGCGCGGCAGTACCCTTATTTTTCACAATAGCACATCCTTTAAATTTAAAATAGGTACTACATTCTATGCATCAGGAGGAATCAAAATACTATGTTTAACATACAAAATATATTAACCGTTGTGATTATATGCTGGCTTGCAGTTATAAGCCTTGTGTCTGTTATTGTCACAATAGTTGATAAGCTCAAGGCAGTTCATAACGGCTGGAGAATAAAGGAAAGCACACTGCTCATTCTGTCGGCTTTGGGCGGCAGTGTGGCTATGTATATAACAATGCAGATAATCAGGCATAAGACGAGAAAGCTGAAGTTTATGCTCGGTATTCCTGCTATATTTATATTGCAGGTGGCTGCGGCTGTCGTGATTTGTCTGGTGATGAACAATGCCTGGGGTTAAGTCGGCAAAGAGCCTTGAATTTACAGTGCCGCAGGAATGTGACGGCACTTTGCTCGGAGTATTTCTGCACAAAACCAAGAGCGTGTCACAGCGAATAATACGAAACGCAAAGAGAACGGACGGCGGCATCACCGCAGACGGAGTGCATATCAGAACAATAGACACCGTCAGGGCAGGGCAGACGATAAAAATTTTGTTGCCGAAACCGCAGTGCGATATGCAGCCTGAGGATATACCGCTTGATATAGTGTATGAGGACGAGCATTATCTCCTGATAAACAAGGACAGTAATATGCCTGTGCACCCGACCTCAAGCATACACGTTACCGATACGATGGCAAACGGCGTAGCGTATTATATGCGCAGGTGCGGCGATTTGTTTTCAATAAGCATAGTAAACAGGCTTGATAAGGACACATCTGGACTTGTACTGATAGCAAAAAATGCTTACGCCGCCGAAAATGCCGCAAAGACTGCGCGGAAAAAATATTTCGCCGTCTGTTCGGGCGAGCTTCGGCAGTCGGGCAGAATTGACGCGCCGATAGCAAGGTGCGGCGACAGCATAATAACACGCTGTGTAGATGAAAGCGGCGCGAGAGCCGTGACAAATTATGAGCCTTTAAAAATTGCAAACGGCAGAACACTCGCCGCAATCAGACTTGAAACAGGCAGAACGCATCAGATAAGAGTGCATTTTTCATATATAGGTCATCCGCTGGAGGGTGATGATTTATACGGCGGCAGTCTTGATAATATCAGTCGGCAGGCTCTGCACTGCGGCGAGCTTTCGTTTTATCACCCGATGCTTGAAAAAAGACTTGAATTTTCATCTCCTCTGCCTGAGGATATGGCAAGGCTGATAGAAATATAAAATGAAATTTTACTTCACTGCACTTGCATATTGCATATTGCTGTGGTAAAATATAGTAGATAAATTTAGAGAGAGGGCATTTATTATGCAGGAAATCAAAATCGAACTTACTAAGACTCCAAAGGAAAAGCCGGCTGACGAAAGCCATCTTGGATTTGGTAAAATATTCTCTGACCATATGTTCGTAATGAACTATGACGAGGGTCAGGGCTGGCACGACCCGAGAATCGTCCCATACGGACCTATCGAGCTTATGCCTGCGGCTATGTGCTTGCACTACGGCCAGGAGGTTTTCGAGGGTATGAAGGCTTACAGAACGGCTGAGGGCAAAATTGTTCTTTTCAGACCCGAAAAGAATATGGCAAGACTTAACGTATCAAACGAAAGACTCTGTATTCCGCAGATTGACGAGGAATTCTGTGTTGAAGCAATAAAGAAGCTTGTTGATATTGAAAAGGACTGGGTACCGCACACAGAGGGTGCTTCACTCTATCTTCGTCCGTTCATCTTCGCAACAGATCCGTTCATCGGTGTTCACCCGGCTCACCACCTTACATTTATGGTTATCTGCTCACCGTCGGGCGCATATTATCCGGAGGGACTTGACCCGGTTAAGATTTATGTTGAGCAGAACTATGTTCGTGCCGTAAAGGGCGGTATGGGCTTTACAAAAACAGCAGGCAACTATGCCGCTTCGCTTAAGGCTCAGGACGAGAGCGAAAAGCAGGGCTACACACAGGTTCTGTGGCTTGACGGCGTAGAGAGAAAATACATAGAAGAAGTTGGCACGATGAACGTATTCTTTGTTATCGGCGATGAGGTTGTAACACCTGCGCTTCAGGGTTCAATTCTGTCGGGTATAACAAGAATGTCATCAATCGAGCTTCTTAAATCGTGGGGCTATAAGGTATCCGAGAGAAAGCTTTCTATTGACGAGGTAGCCGCAGCTTATGACAACGGCGAGCTTAAGGAAGCCTTCGGCACAGGTACAGCCGCAGTAATTTCACCTATCGGCGAGCTTAAGTGGGGCGATAAGGTTATGAAAATCAACAACGGTGAAATCGGACCGATCTCCCAGAAGCTTTACAACGACCTCACAGGTATTCAGTGGGGCAAGGTTGAGGATAAGTTCGGCTGGATTCAGGAAGTTAAGTAATAAAAGATAATACGATTATTTGCGCCGCTGCTTGGCTTCAAGGCTTGCAGCGGCAATTTTCTTGCGGTTTTTCGGGAACAATATTTTAAGAGTGGAGAGTGGAGAGTGAAGATGAATTTCGTAACGAGGCTGTGAGTTTGTAGGGAACGGTCTTGACCGTTCCGGTTCGCTCTTATGAATCTTGCCTAGGCTCAAGGGGAAGGCTTAAGCATATCCAACTCTTGAAAAAACTTAATCTGACAACATTGATAACAAAGGGGGAATGCGGATTATATGAAAGCGTTTTTAATTCTTATATCAGGTGCGCTGTGGGGGCTTATTGCGCTCTTTGTCAATATGCTGAAATGGCTGGGACTCAACTCCATTCAGTGTGTTGCGCTGAGGGTTCTTCTCTCGGCTGTGATTCTGATTGTGTATATTCTGATAACCGACAAATCACAGCTTAAGATTAAGCTTCGTGACATCGGTTATTTTATCGGCACGGGAATACTCAGTATCGTGTTTTTTAACTTTTGCTACTTTGAAGCAATCGAGCAGATGGGCGGTGTTGCCGTTCCTGCGTTGCTGTTGTATATGGCGCCCGTGTTTGTAATGATAATTTCTCTTTTCGTGTTCAAGGAGAAAATCACGGCGCAAAAGCTCGCGGCGCTCTTCCTGACAATCATAGGTCTTTGCTTCGTTACGGGCGCATTTACGGGCGGCGAAAGGCTGTCGCCCTATGCTTTTGCTTTAGGCTTAGGCTCGGGTCTGGGCTATGCGCTTTACAGCATCTTCGGCAAGCTCCTTGCGAAAAAGTACAGCTCGCTTACAATTACCGCCTACACCTTTATTGTCGCGGCAATCAGCGTTGTTCCGTTTTCGGGACTGATTCCGAAAATAAATCTTCTGCTCAATCCGACAGGGATTTTTGCAGCCTTGGGACTTTCGATTATCTGTACGGTACTTCCGTATATTATGTATACAATCGGACTGAAAAGCACAGAGGCAGGCAAGGCGGCAATACTTGCTACCGTAGAGCCTTTTGTCGCTGCAATAGTCGGAATAACACTTTTCCACGAGGAAATTACACTTTCAAAGCTTGCGGGTATGCTCTTTATCATCTTAGCCATAGTTGTGCTGAACGTCAGATTCACGCACAGAAAACGAGTATAGTATTTCTGTCAGTTAAATACTTCAATTAAAAACCTTCCCGTTTAGGAAAGGTTTTTTTATTTTCCTATTGACAACGGCAAAAAAAGGGTGTATATTATTATCAACGTAAAACTTAGTAATACGGTATGTTTTATAGGAATGAGAATTATCATAATTCTTCCCGATGAAATGTATAATTACTTGTTGTCAGTTTTATTTCAGAGAATATGAAAGGAATGGTATTAATGGCAGTTTATAAGAGTATTACCGACTTAATCGGAGGAACTCCGCTTATGGAGCTTTCCAACTATGAAAAGGAAAACAATCTTGAAGCAACTATTGTTGCAAAGCTTGAGTATTTCAACCCGGCAGGCAGCGTTAAGGACAGAATCGCAAAGGCAATGGTTGAGGACGCGGAGCAGAAAGGAATACTGAAGCCGGGCGCAACAATTATAGAGCCTACATCGGGTAATACCGGAATCGGCCTTGCAAGCGTTGCAGCGGCAAAGGGCTATAAGATTATACTTACAATGCCTGAAACGATGAGTATTGAAAGAAGAAATCTTTTAAAGGCTTACGGCGCACAGCTTGTACTTACCGAGGGTGCAAAGGGAATGAAAGGCGCTATCGCCAAGGCTGACGAGCTTAAGGCTGAAATTGAGGATTCTGTAATTCTCGGTCAGTTTGTAAACCCTGCAAACCCTGCTGTTCACAGAGCAACAACAGGCCCCGAAATCTGGAGGGACACAGACGGCAAGGTTGATATTTTTGTAGCAGGCGTCGGCACAGGCGGCACAATCACAGGCACAGGCGAATATCTTAAATCACAGAATCCTGATGTTAAGATTGTGGCAGTTGAGCCTGAAACCTCGCCGGTTCTCTCAAAGGGAACTCCCGGACCGCATAAAATCCAGGGTATCGGCGCAGGCTTTGTTCCCGATACACTCAACACCGATGTTTATGACGAGGTTATCACCGTTAAAAATGAAGATGCCTTTGCAACAGGCAACAAGATTGCCAAGGCAGAGGGAGTGCTCGTTGGTATTTCATCGGGTGCGGCTGTATGGGCGGCAACTCAGCTTGCAAAACGCCCGGAGAACAAGGGCAAGACTATTGTTGCTCTTCTGCCCGACACAGGCGAAAGATACCTCTCAACACCGCTTTTTGAGGATTAATCCGTTTATCCTTTTTTCTATGTTTGATTTGCAAAAAATATGCTCTTGCCTCGATTAAAGGCAGGAGCATATTTTTTTAGTTTGCGGAGCTTGAAACTGCGGAGCTTGAAGCGGCGTAACCGTCGCCCGATACATATTCACCATCGGTCAGCTCGCGGTACTCGCCGTATAAGCGGTCGGGGTTTGTCTGCACTGTTTTAATATCGTCGCAATTTTCCTTGACATAACTTACAAAATCATTTACCGCGTCAACGCCGATGTTAAATACCTTTCCAGTGTCGAGTATATTTGTCCTTAGGTATCCGTCCTCTGTAATTGAAAGTGATATGTTTTCATATCCAAGAATCGGTATGTCAATGCTCATATCCATAACGGTAACAACTCCCCAGGTGGGTTGATCGCTGAGGTCAACGGCTTGTGCGTTTCTGTCGTTCAGCAGCATATCCCAAATGGCATTTTGCGGCGGTTCGTTGTATTGAGCCGATATTGAGCTGCCGTTCTCGTCCGTATATTCATACCATAGCGAATTTATAATAAGGTTATCCTCAAGGCTTAAATCATCAATAAGCTGACCGAGCGTTTCGGGGAGGTAGTATGAGTTTACGTACACATAATATTCTTCGCTGTCCTTGTGCTTTACCGCAACGGCGCAATCGCTTGAAATGCCCTTGATTTCAAAAACCTCGCCGTAGGTGCTGTGCTTTTCCTGCCTGAAATCGTCATAGCCTGTCAGTAAATTAGTTTGACCGAGCAATTCGCCTAAGTCGTCAGGCTGCACAGGCTTATTTCTGCCTGTGTATTTTTTGTTGTTAAAGTCAAGCTCCGAATACTGCTCGGCTACCGACAGACTTTCCCAAGGTAATACAGTAGCTATTTCCGAGGAGCTTCCGTTTGAACCTTTATAGGAGCTGTCAGAGCCTTTGCTTGTCGTTGAACTGTTTGAGCCGTTATCGGAGTAGGTTGTATGAAGCTGACGCTGACTGCGCAGTGCAAGCGAGCCGCCGACCAAAGCCAGAACAAGTGCCGCCGCCGAACTGATGCCGAAAATCTGTTTTTTATAGCTTCGCCGTGTCACAGGCTCGTCAGCCTCGGTTAAGTATTCGTCCTTTATGTTGTTTATAGCGTGAAGTAATGCACTGCCGTTCATATGTATATTTCCTCCTTTTCAAGATAGCCCTTAAGCTTCTGCCGCGTTCTGCAAAGCTCTGTCTTAACCTTGCTCTCACTTATCTTAAGCCGTTTTGCAATATCGCTTATCGGCTCCATATACCAGTACCGCCTTATGAATATTATTCTCTTCTGCTTCGGCAGGCTTGCAAGAAAGCTGTTAATCGCCTCGCCTAAAATTGAGTTGTCAAGCTCCTGCTCTGTGCTGTTTTTTGATGCTATGCACTCCTCAAGCTCCGACAAAACAAGCGTATATTGTCCTGCTCCTCGCTTTTGTGCGTTGCTCTGCTCAATGCGGTTCAGCGCAAGGTTGCGTGTTATTTTGCCGAGATATGCCTTAAGGTTTTTCGGCTTGCTCGGCGGTATACTGCTCCACGCCTTGTGCATAGTATCGTTCAGGCACTCCTCAGCATCCGATGTGTTCCGCAGAATATTATACGCAACCGTTTTGCAGTAAGCCGAATACTTACTTGACGCTTCGCTTATAGCCTCCTCAGACCTTGCCCAGAACAGCTCGACAATGCTCTTATCCTCCATTTAGTCAGTTCCTCCCTTTATTCTGCCCATTCGTCACTGTCAAACCGAGTATATGTTAAGACCGCAACGGCGTATTTGTTAATCTTTTTTAAAAAGTTCCCGAACAGCTCTTCGTGATTTTCTGCAATTCGGGTAATGTCATTATATATCCTGCTTCCGTCCTTCATTGTGTATTCGCATTTATATCTGAAAGGAATACAATTACATTGCAGGCTCTCAAGGCTTTCAAGCCGCTTATTCATTTCAACGGCTTCGCTGATGGCGTTGGTATCGTTGATTTCAAATAGTATTGGCTTTGATTCTGTTTGCGAGTCGCTTAAAATAATATCAGCGTTATCAACCCATCTGTAATCATCGGCGTACATACAATCCGTTGACATTGCAACCTTAATGCTCGCAACATCCTCGGCTTTTGGAATAACGTCTGTTTTATCGCCCGAGCAGCCGACTGAGGAAATCAGTGCAAGGATTGAAACGAGCAGTGCCAAAAATGCGGATAGTTTTTTCTTCATAAATTTTACCTCCTGCGGCAGTGTTTTATAAGCCTGTCTGAACATATAGACAGAAAAAATGCAAAAAGGTTACAGCTGATTTGCGGCTTCACCACTAATTTTACCATTATTGCCTTGAGTTTTGTTATTTAAAAACAAATTAAGGAGCGACATTAACAATTTCAATAATTTATCGAATTTACCCTTTAAATTTTTGCACCGATACGATATAATAATTACGTATAAATTTTTCCGCCGAAAGGAAGATAATAATGGAACCCACCTTTACAGTCCCTTTATCCGAGGTTATTAAGGAGCTTTCCCTTGTCACCGAGTACACACCCTGCGACACAAAGGAAATTCTTATTTCTTCAAGAGATATTAACCGTCCCGGCCTTGAGCTTACGGGTTTTATGGAATTCTTTGACCCTCAGCGAATTATTCTGTTCGGCAACACCGAAACGGGCTTTTTAAACAAATACGGAAGCGAGCAGAAGTTCCATGTGCTTGAGCGTTTGTGTAAGCTAAAGCCGCCTGCAATTATAGTTACAAGAAATCTCCAGCCGTTTGACGAGCTGATGAAAGCGGCTAAGGCTCACGGTGTACCCGTTCTGCGTTCGGGCGATTCAACCTCTGAGCTGAGTGCGGCTTTGATATCGTTCCTGAACGTTCAGCTTGCGCCCAGAGTAACCCGTCACGGCGTTCTGGTTGAAGTATACGGCGAAGGCATACTTCTTATAGGCGACAGCGGCGTCGGCAAAAGCGAAACCGCAATCGAGCTTATCAAAAGAGGTCACCGTCTTATAGCCGATGACGCGGTTGAAATAAGACGAGTGTCGAGCAAGTCGCTTGTCGGTTCATCGCCCGAGAATATTCGCCACTTTATCGAGCTTCGCGGCGTAGGCATAATCAATGCCCGCCGTATCTTCGGTATGGGTGCCGTTAAGCTTACCGAGAAGATCGACATAGTTATCAATATGGAGGCGTGGGACAGCACAAAGGTGTATGACAGAATGGGCATTGACAACGAATATACCGAGATTCTCGGCATTGAAGTACCTGTTCTGACAATTCCGATAAAGCCGGGTCGTAACACGGCGGTTATCATTGAGGTTGCCGCTATGAATAACAGACAGAAGAAGATGGGCTACAACGCCGCGCAGGAGCTTCTGCAAAGCCTCGGTATGGAGGTTGAAACAGACGAAAACAGCGGCAAGACTAATATAAACTGGTTGTGATAAAATGAAAATAATTGCGGATACCCACACCCATACAATCGCCTCAACCCACGCGTTTAGCACTGCTCAGGAGATGATAGCCGCCGCGGCTGAAAAAGGACTTTATGCAATAGCTCTTACCGACCACGGCTATGCTATGCCCGGCTCGCCCGGAAAGTGGTATTTTGAATGTCTGGGCACAATTCCGTCCACCTTTAACGGTGTTCGTGTGCTTAAGGGCGTTGAAGCTAATGTGATGGATTTTGACGGCACGCTTGATATGAAGGACGAGGTGCTTAAAGACCTTGAATGGGTGATTGCGTCAATTCATTACGGACTGTGCAAGGGTAAGGCAAGCGTTGAAAAGACAACAAACGCTTATCTGAATCTCGCAAAAAATCCGTATGTCAAGGTGATAGGTCATTCGGGTACGCCGAAATTCAAATACGACTATGAAAAGGTAATTCCCGAGCTTGCGCGAAACGGCAAGCTTATTGAGATAAACGACAACACGTTTTATTCCCGCAAGCAGTCGTGTGAAAATTGCGTTGAAATAGCAAAGGTATGCAAAAAGCACGGCGCATATATTGTGGTAAATTCGGACGCACATTTTTCTTCAAGGGTAGGGCATTGCTCCAGCGCCTTTGAAATGCTGCGTGAAATTGATTTTCCGCAGGAGCTTATTATAAATTCCGACGAAAGCCGCTTTAAGGAGTATCTCAGGCAAAACGGCATTTCGCTCGAATAGGAGTAGTATATGGTAAATATTGAAAATATAAAGCAGCTTGCAATTGATAAGGGCTGCGAAGTAAAGGAAAATGAGCCGATGAGCCGCTACACCACCTTTAAAATAGGCGGAGCGGCGCAGCTGCTTGTTTCAGTGCCGAATATTTCTGCGCTTAAGGCAATACTTAAGCTGTGCGATAAGGAGCAGATTCCTGTTTTCCTGCTCGGCAAAGGTTCAAACCTGCTTGTTTCCGACAAGGGAATTGAGGGCGTTGTAATAAAGCTTGAGGGCGACTTCAAGCAGATAACGCTTGTCGAGGACGATACCGTTTATTGCGGGGCAGGCGTAAGCCTTGCAAGGCTTTGCCGGTTTGCGCTTGACAACGGACTTTCCGGTCTTGAATTTGCCTGGGGCATACCGGGCAGCGCAGGCGGAGCGGCGTATATGAACGCAGGCGCTTACGGCGGCGAGATGAAGGATGTCCTGATAAGCTGTAATCACGTGACAAAAAGCGGCGAGTTCGGCACTCTTTCGGGAGATGAATTAAAGCTTTCGTACCGTCACAGCGCATACGCTGAAAACGGCAGCATAATAACCGGCATTTCGGTAAGGCTTCATAAGGATTCAAAGGCTGAGATAAACCGCAGAATGGACGATTATATGCAAAGGCGCAAGGATAAGCAGCCGCTTGAATATCCGAGCGCAGGCAGTGTTTTTAAACGCCCTGAGGGTTATTTTGCAGGTGCGCTTATACAGGACAGCGGACTTAAGGGTGCCGCCGTGGGCGGAGCTATGGTAAGTCCGAAGCACGCAGGCTTTATAATAAATACCGGCGGCGCAAGGTGCGGCGATGTGCTGTCACTTATTGAACATATTAAGAAAACCGTAAACGATAAATTCGGCGTGGAGCTTGAATGTGAGGTCAAGCCTGTCGGAATTTTATAACATAGTTATTTCGGATTGTGAAAGGGGTTTGTGGCAGAATAATGGAATTTTTGATTATTTCTGGTATTTCGGGCGCAGGAAAAACGGTTGCGATGCATTCGCTTGAGGATATAGGCTTTTACTGCGTTGATAATTTGCCCTCGGCTCTTATTACAACCTTTTATGATTTGTGCAGTAATTCAAACGATGAAAAAATGCAGCGCGTCGCCCTTGTTACAAATATCAGAAGCCGTGAGGATTACCTGCTGTATAACGACAGTCTGACGAAGCTTAAAAACGATAAAAAATACTTCAAGGTGCTGTTTCTTGACGCGGCTGAAAACGTGCTTCTGACGCGCTATAAATCAACGCGCCGCAAGCACCCTCTGACGGGCAGGGGAGCGGCAACTACTGCCGCCGCAGTAAAGCTTGAAGCCTCACTGCTTGAGCCGATAAAGGAGAGCGCAGATTTTGTAATCGACACCACAAATTTATCAGCCGCACAGCTTAAGGAGCGTGTGACAACGCTTTTCTTAGGCGACAGCCGATTGGGCTTTACCGTTACCTGTATGTCGTTCGGGTTTAAATACGGACTGCCTATGGAGGCTGACCTCGTTTTTGACGTGCGCTGTCTGCCGAATCCGTTTTATATCGAAGAGCTTAAGTATAAAACGGGTTTAGATAAGGAAGTGCGCGACTATGTTCTCAAATGGGAGCAGACGAACAAGCTTTATGAAAAAATAGAAGAGTATATTGACTATGCCCTGCCGCTTTATGTCAAGGAGGGCAAAAGCCAGCTTATTATTGCATTCGGCTGTACGGGCGGCAAGCACCGTTCGGTGACGCTTGCAGGAAAGATGTATGATCACCTGCTTGAAATCGGACAGCCGTCATCTTTACACCACAGAGATATACGAAAAGCATAAAGGAACTGATAATATGTCATTTTCGTTTGAAACAAAAAAAGAGCTGTGCAGCTTCGTCAACCAAAACGCTGTTTCGATGCGTGCGGAGTGCTACGGCTTTTTGCTTTTTGCAAAGATTTTTTCACACGACAAAATTGTTTTTAATACAGAAAACCCGTATACCGCCGCCCGTTTTATGGACTTGATGGCGATTGAATTCAGCGCAATAACCGAGAAAAAGACCGCGCTTACGGGCAAAAAGGACGGGCAGCGGCTTTTTACTCTGAGCGTGCCGTTGAGCAGCGACTGCGAGAGAATCTTCTCTGAGCTGGGTCACTCAAGACAGAGCATAAGCCTGAGAATAAACAGGGCGAATATCGAGGACGAAGCCTCGGTTTCGGCATTTTTGCGCGGTGTGTTTTTGTGCTGCGGCAGTGTATCGGATCCGAAGCGTGACTATCACCTTGAATTTTCTGTGACGTATAACAATCTGTGCAGCGATTTGTGCCGCGTTATCTCGGAGATTTCCTCACGGGGCAAGGAGCCGCGCAGGCTTGTACGCAAGGGTGCGTTCGTGGCTTACATAAAGGACAGCGAGGAAATAGCCGATTTGCTTGCGTTTATCGGTGCGCCGATAGCGTCAATGAGCCTTATGCAGGAGAAGATTCTTAAAAGCATCAGAAACGATGTGAACAGGAAGATGAATTCCGAGATGGCTAACATCAATAAAACCGCAAAGGCGAGCGCAGTCCAGCTTGAAGCGATTGAGAAGATAAAGAGGCTGAGAGGACTTGACAGCCTGCCCGATGATTTGAAGAGCATAGCACAGTTAAGGCTTGAAAACCCCGAGCATTCCCTGCGTGATCTTGGTGAAATGCTGCTGCCGCCGATAAGCCGAAGCGGTGCAAACCACAGAATGAAGCGGATTTTAGAGATAGCTGAAAATATATAGGAGTAGATTATGGCTTTTGTTCATTTGCATAACCACAGCGAATACAGCCTGCTTGACGGAGCGTGCCGCCTTGAAAGCCTTGTGAAAACGGCTAAGGAAATGGGTATGGAGGCGGTCGCCGTTACCGACCACGGCTGTATGTATAGTGCTGTTGATTTTTATAAAATAGCAAAGAAAAACGGAATAAAGCCGATTATCGGCTGTGAGGTTTATGTTGCGCCGAACAGCCGCTTTGACAAAAACGGCGAGCCTGACCGCGCAAATTACCATATGGTTTTGCTGTGCGAAAACAACACCGGCTACAAAAATTTGGCTCAGATTCTGTCGCAGGCGTGGACGGAGGGCTTTTACAACAAGCCGAGAATTGACGACGGCTTGCTTGAAAAGCACCACGAGGGTCTTATCTGTCTTTCAGCCTGTCTTGCAGGAGAAATACCGCGTCTTATCAGCCGGGGAAATATAAATGCCGCAAAGGAAAAGGCTCTTTACTACAACAAGCTTTTCGGTCAGGGCAACTTCTATCTTGAAATGCAGAATCACGGCATAGACGAGGAGCGGCACGTTGCGATTCAGATACAGAAAATAGCTGCGTCAACCGGCATACCGCTCATTGTGACTAATGACTGCCACTATATAAAAAAAGAGGACAGCTACCTGCACCAGATTCTTTTGTGCATACAGACAAACCACACGATAAACGACCCCGATAAAATGGAATTCACAACCGATGAATTCTATTTTAAATCCGAGGAGGAGATGCGCTCGCTTTTCAGGGCATATCCCGAGGCGTATGACAACACGGTTGAAATTGCAAGGCGGTGCAACGTTGAATTTGAGTTCGGCAAGACGAAGCTTCCGCATTTTGAGGTGCCGAACAATCAGGATCATTTTGAATATTTCAAAAATAAATGCATTGAGGGACTTCACCGCAACTACGGCGATAATCCGTCAGCGGAGCTTAAAAGCAGGCTTGATTACGAGCTATCCATAATAAAAGAAATGGGTTATACCGATTACTTCCTGATTGTAGCCGATTTTATAAACTACGCAAAATCGCAGGATATTCCGGTAGGACCGGGCAGAGGCTCGGGAGCAGGAAGCCTTGCGGCGTACTGCATCGGCATTACGGGTATTGATCCGATAAAATATAATCTTATTTTTGAGCGCTTCTTAAATCCGGAGCGAGTCAGTATGCCCGACTTTGACGTTGACTTCTGCAAGGACAGGCGGCAGGAGGTAATCGACTATGTTATCAGGAAATACGGCACAGACCACGTGGCGCAGATTATAGCATTCGGCACAATGGCGGCGAGAGGAGCAATACGTGATGTAGGACGTGCGCTTGCAATGCCCTACGGCGCAGTGGACGCAGTGGCAAAGCTTGTTCCGAACGAGCTTGGAATGACAATTAAAAAGGCTCTTACGCTTTCAAAGGAGCTGGAGGAAAGATACAAAAACGAGGAACAGGTAAGAACGCTTATCGACACCGCAATGAGCCTTGAGGGTATGCCGAGAAACGCCACGACCCACGCCGCAGGCGTTGTTATCACAAGAGATCCCGTAAGCACCTATGTTCCGCTTGCAAAGAATAACGAGGCGGTTGTCACACAGTACACAATGACAACGCTTGAGGAGCTTGGATTGCTGAAAATGGACTTTCTGGGGCTTCGTAACCTGACCGTTTTAAAGGACGCAGAAAATATGATACTTAAGGTCAATCCGAGTTACAGCGAAAAGGATATTCGGGAGGACGATAAGTCGGTATTTGAAATGCTGTCAAAGGGTCAGTCGGACGGCGTGTTCCAGTTTGAATCTCCCGGAATGAAAAGCGTGCTTGCACAGCTGAAGCCAAGCTCTGTCGAGGATCTTATCGCCGTTATTTCGCTTTACCGTCCGGGTCCGATGGACTCTATTCCGAGATATATCGAAAACAGGCATCACCCCGATAAAATAACCTACAAGCATCCGCTTCTTAAGAGTATTCTCGATGTTACCTACGGCTGTATAGTATATCAGGAGCAGGTAATGCAGATTTTCAGAACGCTTGCAGGCTACAGTCTCGGCAGAGCGGATATTGTGCGCCGTGCGATGTCGAAAAAGAAAAAGGATGTTATGGAGCGTGAGCAGGAAATCTTCTTAAACGGTCTTGTCGGCGAGGACGGCAAAATTGAGGTTGAGGGCTGTCTGCGCAGGGGAGTTGACAGAGAAACAGCCGTTTCTATACTCAAGGAGATGGAGAGCTTTGCGTCCTATGCATTCAATAAATCCCACGCGGCGGCATATGCCAACGTAGCGTATAAAACGGCGTGGATGAAGTGCCACTATCCAAAGGAGTATATGGCGGCTCTGCTCACCAGCGTGCTTGATAACCCGAACAAGCTGGCTATATATACCGCAGAATGTGCAAGGCTTGGGATTAAGGTTCTGCCGCCGAATGTGAATATCAGCAATGTCGGCTTTACAGTGTCGGGCGATGACATACGCTTCGGCTTGCTTGCGATTAAAAACCTCGGCAGAAACGTGATTGAAGCCATAATAAACGAGCGTGAATACGGCGGACCGTTTACGGGTTATTACAACTTCTGCAAACGCTTGAACGGCAGAGGTTTAAACAGCCGTGCGCTTGAAAGCTTAGTGAAAAGCGGTGCGCTTGACGGCTTGGATTTAAACCGCCGTGAAATGCTTGTAAATTCCTCGCTCGTTATGGACAGTCTTGACTGGGAGAGAAAGCACAGCGCCGCAGGACAGCTGAGCTTTTTTGACGATGAGGTAAGCGAGAGCAGTATAAACCTTGCCCGTATGCCCGACTTCGGCAATAATGACAAGCTTGCTATGGAGAAGGAAACAACGGGAATGTACTTAAGCGGTCACCCTCTGTCTGAATATGCTCCGTTTTTAAGAATGATGCGTGTTGACCAAATAGGCAGAATAATCGAACAGCCGGAGCAGGGAAGCCGTGAATACAAGGACGGTCAGCGAGTAAGGCTTATTGCAATAATAACTGCTGTCAAGATAAAATCAACAAAGAATAACGATATGATGGCTTTTGTGACAGTCGAGGATATGACAGGCTCGCTGGAGCTTGTCGTGTTCCCTCAGCCAATGCGAGAGGGCGGCAGCGCAATCTTAGAGGGCAATATTGTTGATGTTCAGGGAACGGTGTCAGTCCGTGAGGACGAGGAGCCGAAGATACTTTGCAATTCAATAAAAATTGCGCCCGACAAGGAGCATATAGAAGAAATTGCAAAGCAGAGCGCACAGCAGTATAACAGGGAATATCGAAACACCGCACGGAATAATCCTGCGCCGAATAACGACCGGCAAAGCGGAGTTACCTGCCTGTGTCTGAGAGTGCCAAGCCTGCAAAGCGAGGAATACAGGGAAGCAAAGCTACTGATTGACGTTTTTGACGGCAGAACACCGCTTGTGCTGTATCTGTCCGATGAAAAGCGTTATGTCAAAGCGCCGATGAATATGTGGGTTGATTTAAACCCTGTTCTTGAAAACGAGCTTAAGCGCAGAATAGGCGACAAGAATGTTGTTGTCAAGAATATGAAGCTGTGATTGTAAAATCAAATCAAGCCTTTGTTAAAGTTTTGTCATAATTTCAAAAAAAGGGAAAAAGGACTTGATTATATACCTGTAGGTGTACTATAATAGTAAGAAAGCAGGACGCTTTGAAATAAAAAGAATAAAATAATATTTAGATATAATCGGAGGTAACATTATGCAACGAGATGCTATTGCTGTATTAACAAGCGGAGGCGACGCACCGGGAATGAATGCGGCTGTAAGAGCCGTAACAAGATCTGCTATTCAGAAAGGAATCAGAGTTATCGGTGTTCACCGCGGCTATAACGGACTTTTGAACGGCGACGTTTTTGAGATGAATCTGCGCAGTGTTTCAAATATTATCCATATCGGCGGTACAATCCTTTACACTGCAAGAAGTGAGGAATACAACACTCCCGAGGGCGTTAAAAAGGCTGCCGACACCTGCCGTGAGCTTGGCGTTAAGGGTGTTGTAGTTATCGGCGGCGACGGCTCTTTCAGAGGAGCAAGAGATTTAACGGGTCAGGGCATACCCTGCGTTGGTATCCCGGGCACAATCGACAACGATATTGCCTGCAGTGAATATACAGTCGGCTTTGATACCGCTATGAACACAGCTATGGAAATGGTTGATAAAATCCGCGATACTGCTCAGTCGCACGACAGATGCAGCGTTGTTGAGGTTATGGGCAGACGCTGCGGCGACATTGCGCTCCAGACAGGTATCGCAATCGGCGCAACCTCAATCCTCGTTCCCGAGGTTCCGTTTGACCTTGACAAGGACGTTATCGCAAGAATGCTCAATTCACAGCGCAGCGGCAAAAAGCACTTCATCATCGTTGTAGCCGAGGGTGTCGGCGGCGTTGAGGAAATCGCAAAGGAAATTGAGGCTAAGACAGGTATCGAGTCGAGAGCTACTGTTCTCGGTCACGTTCAGCGCGGCGGTTCTCCGACACTGCGTGACAGAGTTGTTGCCAGCGCAATGGGTCATAAGGCTGTAGAGCTTCTTTCAGAGGGTATCGGCAACCGTGTTGTCGCAATGACAAACGGCGTGATTGTTGACTACGACATCACAGAGGCTCTCAATATGAAGAGAAAGTTCGACTATGACCTCTACAAGATTGCAATGGAGATTTCAATCTGATAACTAAAATATCATATTAAAAACATCAGCCGAGCATTTGCTCGGCTGTTTTTGTATTTTGTAATGTTTAGCGAAGCAAGCTTCACTCTTCACTCTCCACTCTCCACTCTGCTTTTCTGCTCCTCATTTCCTTGAAAAAGCTTTTGAGTATCTGCGAGCATTCCTCTTCAAGCACTCCTGATGTGTGCGGCGGCTTGTGATTGTACGGTAAATCAAACATTCTTACTATGCTCTCAACCGAGCCTGCCTTTTTGTCGCTTGCACCGTAAATAAGCCGCTTTATGCGTGAATTTATTATCGCTCCTGCGCACATCGGGCAAGGCTCAAGCGTTACATACAGCTCACATTCCCACAACCGCCAGCCGCCGAGTCTTTTGCACGCGTCATCAATGGCTAAAAGCTCGGCGTGAGCCACTGCGTTTTTGTCTGTTTCACGGCGGTTATAGCCTGCGCCGACTACCTCGCCGTTTTTCACTACAACTGCGCCGACAGGAACTTCTCCCGTATTATAAGCCAAATGCGCCTGCTCAAGGGCAAGGCGCATAAATTTTTCATCGTTGTTCATAATCGTTATACCATTATATATGATGATATCGTTTCAAGCATCATTACAAAAATAAACACAATCATTCCCGGTGAAGCAATAAATGCGAGCGATTTCTCTCCATCGGTTATTTTTGACTCCGGTCTTTCTAATTTCATAAAGCTTTTGTCACGCTTTGAGAGCATTGCGAAAGCAACAACCGCAACAATGGTGAAAATTATGTAATACGCTATCATAACGGCATATACAACGTTTTCATCACAGACCTTGAGCATAATATCAAGCACGACAGACAGCAGATTATTGATGCAGTGAAGAATAATTGACGGAATAAGCGAGCCTGAATAAACCGTTAAAAATGCAAAGAACATACCGCCTGCTATTGCAAACGGAATCTGACCGAGATTGCCATGAATCAAGCCGAATATAACAGATGACATTACGATTGCAAAGCCCTGACCGTACGGCTTCATCGCGCCGAGAAGTGCGCCTCGGAAGAAAAATTCCTCGCTTATCGCAGGAACGATTGCCGTGCATAGTATCTGAACGCAAATGTAGAAAAAATCAACCTCTGTATTTAAGCCCGACATTTGATACGATTTGTTTTCAATGCCGATAAGCGTAAGGTTATTTGCGACAAGCTGTGCAAGCAGGTTGCAAACGGGTATTGCTCCGAGTCCCACAAAAAAAGCGGCGGTACATCGCTTAAGGCTTTTAGTTCGCTTGAAGGTCACAACGTCACGGAGCCTTGTATGCGTAAGTCCTAAAAGCATAAAGCCGCTGCAAAACATTGCAAGCATTGCGCCGATTGAGTTTGTAAGAGCGGCGACGTTTTCATACTGCGGTGACGTTTGCGATGGCAGCAGCATCATTACAAGAGCGACAACAAGTATCGACATAGCCATATGAACGGTAAACGCCGCCCAGCCTGCTCTGTTGCCGAGTTTTCTGACAATTCTCTGTTCTTTGTTTTTCTGTATCAGCAATTTTAGTTCGGGAGAGGGAATATTAGCTGCAAAATTATTGTATTGCGGCTGAGGCGGAGCGCAAGTCGCATAATTATTATATTTAATCTGCGGCTGCGGCGGAGCGTACACATCAGGCTGCGGCGGAATGAAATAATCCTGAGGACTGCCGATAGTGTTATACCTCTGCTGAGGATTAAAGCTGTTTTGCTGGCTTTGGGAATTCCACTGGGGCGGTCTTTGACCGGTCTGCGTCTGCCCTGTCGGTACAGCTCCCTGAACCGGAGCAGAGCCTTGTGCGCCTTCGCCGCCGTATAAGCCGAAATTTTGATTGTTCATTATATAACCTCTTTAATTTGGATAATTATATTAATAGCACAATTATAGCATTTTGATACAAGCAAATGCAACCTTATAAATATAAAGTTTCAGTTAATTTATTAGAAAAGACAGATTTAAAACAGCAGAGATTTTTCACTTGGGGTAAATGCGTTTAAAAATAATTGGATATTGTGTGAAATTTGGTTTGAAAGATTGATAAAAATAAATTTTATGGTATAATTATAAGAATAAAATACAAGAGGATGGGAAAGCAGATGGGTTCAGATAACAACAGAATTAAAGCCAGAGAACAGGCGTTCTGCCTTTGCTTCAGTGCAGAGCTTGCAAAGGAGAAGCCGGAGGAGATTATTGATGCATACTCCGAAGTTGAACAGCCGCTTGAATTTGCCTGCGAGCTTGCAAGGGGCTGTGTAAACAACGCCGAAAAATGCGATGAAATCATAAGCCGCTATCTTAAGAATTGGAAGCTGTCGAGAATACCGAAGGTTTCAAAAACGCTTCTGCGCCTTGCTGTGTATCAGCTTGTTTTTTGTCCCGACAACACAAGCGGCGAGAACCCTGTGGGAATAATAATAAATGACGCTGTTCGCCTTGCAAAAATTTATGCGACAGACGAGGACGCCGCCTTTATCAACGGAGTTTTAGGCTCTATTGCAAAGGCGCTTGAAAACGGCACTCTTACAGCCGAGAGTGAAAAAACAGATGAATAAGGCTTATCTTGCGTTTGATACAAGCAACTACACAACCTCGGCGGCGGTTTATACCGGCGGTGAAATCCGTCAGAGCAAAAAGCTTTTGCCCGTTAAAAAGGGGCAGGCAGGACTGCGGCAGAGCGATGCGGTATTTCACCACACCGCACAGCTTCACACGGTTTTTGAAAGCCTTGATTTATCCGACTGCAAAATTGAAGCTGTCGGCGCGTCTGTAACGCCGAGAAGCGAGGAAGGCTCGTATATGCCGTGCTTCACGGTCGGCAGCTCGGCGGCTCATATTGCCGCAAAGCTTTTGGATGTGCCGCTGTATTCCTTTTCACACCAGCAGGGGCATATCGCCGCGGCGGTTTATTCAAGCGGCAGAGCGGAGCTTTTAAGCCGTGACTTTATCGCATTTCACATTTCGGGCGGCACAACCGAGGCGGTGCTTGTCACTCCCGACAGCGAGATGATAATTTCAACACGCATTATCGCTCAGACGCTCGATTTAAACGCAGGGCAGGCGGTTGACAGAGTGGGGCTTATGCTCGGACTTGACTTTCCCTGCGGCGCACAGCTTGAAAGCCTTGCGCTGGAGAGCCGTGAACGCTTCAATCCGAAGCCTACGCTAAAGGGCAGTGACTGCTGTTTGTCGGGTCTTGAAAACAAGTGCAGAAAAATGCTTGACGACGGAATTTCGGGTGAGGACACCGCACTTTTCTGTCTGAAATATATTGAAAATACGCTTAAGGCGATGAGCCGTGAGCTTCTGAAAAAATACGGAAATCTGCCGATACTCTTTGCAGGAGGAGTAATGAGCAATTCAATAATTAAAAAGGGCTTGAGCCGCGAGCTTGACTGCTGCTTTGCAAAGCCTGAGTTTTCCTGCGACAATGCCGCAGGAGTGGCTTATCTTACATATCTTGCGCATCAGAGGTGGATGTCTTGAACGGCGGAATACTTACCGTATCGCAAATTAACTTTTATATAAAATCAATAGTTGATAATGACCCAAGGCTTAAATCCGTGTTTGTCTGCGGCGAGCTGTCAAACTTCACTCGTCACTATAAGTCGGGGCATCTGTACTTTTCGCTTAAGGACGATAAGGCGGTCATAAAGTCGGTTATGTTTTCGTTTGCCGCTTCAAGGCTCAGATTTGCTCCGTCTGACGGAATGAAGGTTATAGTCAGGGGCAAAATATCGGTATATGAGCCGAGCGGTCAGTATCAGCTCTATGTTGAGGATATGCAGCCTGACGGTGCAGGTGCGCTTGCGCTTGCCTATGAACAGCTTAAGGCAAGGCTTGAAAAGGAAGGCTTGTTTTCGGCAGGGCATAAAAAGTCGCTTCCGCAGTTCCCGAAAAGGGTCGGGGTTATAACCTCGCCTACGGGAGCCGCAAGGCGTGATATTGAAAACATAATCTCACGCCGCTATCCGTGTGCGGAAATTATACTGTATCCCGTAACGGTTCAGGGAGACACAGCGCCTGCACAGCTTGCGAGTGCGGTTGAATATATGGACGGCAAAAGCGATGTTATCATAATCGGCAGAGGCGGCGGCTCGGCAGAGGATTTGTGGGCGTTCAACGATGAAACGCTTGCGAGAAAAATATTCGATTGCAAAACGCCCGTTATATCGGCTGTCGGTCACGAAACCGATTTTACAATATGCGACTTTGTGTCCGATATGCGCGCGCCGACACCGTCTGCGGCGGCTGAGCTTGCCGTACCCGACAGGGAGGAGCTTCTGAACGCTCTTATGCAAAGGCGCTTTACGGTTTTGCAGCTTTTGAAAGCGAGAATTAGCGGCGGTGAGGAAAAGCTCGGGGCGGTGCGCCGCAGTGTGCTTTTCTCGCCCGAAAAATATATCGCAGAGCAATCGCTCAGGGCTGATAGCTGTACACGCAGGTTTAAGTCGGCGGTTGATAAGTATATTTCCGATAAAGAAAATAAGCTTAAATATTCTGCGGCGGCTCTGATGCATTTAAGTCCGCTGAATATTCTGTCACGAGGCTACGCATTGCCGACAAAGAGCGGCAAAACGGTAAAATCAGTCAAGGAAATATCAAAGGACGACAAAATAAAATTAATCTTAAACGACGGCAGTGTTGACTGCACAGCGGAGGAAATAAATGAGTAAGGATATTTCATATGAGGACGCTATGAAGAGGATAGACGAAATTGTCGATTGCCTTGAAAAGGGCGAGGTTCCTCTTGACGACGCATTGAAGCTTTTTGAGGAGGGTACGGCGCTGACAAGCCTGTGTTATCAAAAGCTTGAAAATGCAAAGCTGAAAATAACAGAGATAAAGGTGGACGAGCAAATTGAGCAGTAACGCAATAAAACAGGATATTGAGTATATTGAAGAGGCGCTTGAAGGCTTTTTGCCCGATGATAACTGCCTTGAAAAAAATGTAATTGATTCTATGCGATACAGCCTTATGGCAGGCGGCAAGCGTGTTCGCCCGAGATTGGTGCTTGAATTTGCGCGGCTTTGCGGCGAAAAGGACGAGGAGGTTTTGCCCTTAGCCTGTGCAGTTGAGATGATTCATACATATTCGCTTATCCACGATGATTTGCCCTGTATGGATGATGACGACACACGCAGGGGTAAGCCGTCAAACCACAAGGTTTTCGGTGAGGCAGTGGCACTGCTTGCAGGCGACTCGCTTCTGACGCTTGCGTTTAAGACTGCATTTTCGGGGCTTAATTCAAAAAATGCCTGCCGAAGGGCAAAGTGCGCCGAGCTTCTCGCTGAGTTTGCAGGCGCAACGGGTATGATAGGCGGACAGATAATTGACCTTGAAAGCGAGGGCAAGGCTCCGCAAAGAGAAAGACTTGAAATAATGGATAAAAAGAAAACAGGCTGTCTTATTAAAGTCGCCTGTCTGCTCGGCTGTGTAGGCTCGGGTGTTTTTGACGAAGAAAAGCTGAGCGCCGCCGAGAGCTACGGCGAGAGCATCGGTCTTGCGTTTCAGGTTATAGACGATATACTTGACGTCACCTCAACTACACAACAGCTCGGCAAGCCTGTCGGCAGTGACCTTGAGCAGAACAAGGCGACGTATGTTTCACTGCTCGGCATAGATGAATGCAGAAGTTTTGCAGATGAGCTGACGGATAAAGCGATAAGAAGCTTAGACGCTTTTGACGGCGATAGCACTGCGCTTAAGGAGCTTGCAATGTCGCTTGCCAAGAGGAATGTCTGAGTGAAGAGTGGAGATGTGCGGCTGTGCCGCAGTGGAAAATGGAAAATTATTGTTGCAACCCGAAACGAGGTCGTAGGGAACTGGCTTGCCTGTTCCGACTCGCTCTGATGAATGTGTGACAGTATCTTGGCTCCAATTGAGGGGAGCTGTCGCCGAAGGCGACTGAGGGGTGTCTGTTCGCTCTGCTGAATGTGTGGTCAGTCAGCTTTTTTGACAGCATTTCAGCAGAGCGAGCGCATCCTTCCACCGCAAGCGGTCCCCCTCCCTT
>DKZT01000047.1:1063-19348 GCA_002493755.1 Ruminococcaceae bacterium UBA7067 | reverse complement strand
CATCCTTCCACCGCAAGCGGTCCCCCTCCCTTAAAAGGGAGGCAATTACATCGACTTCAAATTAATCGTGAAACAAAATCCGATATTCAATTTATATACAACAAAAAGGAACAGAAAAGAAATGGACGTAAAATCAGTTGTTGAAACGGTGAAATCACCGAAGGACCTTCAAAAACTGAATGAAAAACAGCTTCAGACGCTTTGCGATGAGATAAGGCAGATAATAGTAAGCGTTGTTTCAAAAAACGGCGGTCATCTTGCATCAAATCTTGGCACAGTGGAGCTTACTGTTGCACTGCTCAGGGTTTTCAGTGATGAAAACGACAGCCTTGTATGGGATGTCGGCCACCAGAGCTACACGCATAAGATTCTGACAGGCAGACTTGACGATATATATTCAATCCGTACCGAGGGCGGTATCTCGGGTTTCCCGAAAAGGGAGGAAAGTCCGTATGACGCATTTAACGTCGGTCACAGCAGCACATCTATTTCTGCGGCATTCGGCATAGCCGTTGCAAAGCAGCTGTGCTCGGTAAACGGCAGTACGGTAGCGATAATAGGCGACGGCGCATTAAGCGGCGGCTTGGCGTTCGAGGGACTTAACAATGCAGGCAAGTACAAAAAGAACTTTATTGTTGTGCTCAACGACAATAAAATGTCAATTTCACGCAATGTCGGCGCGCTTGCAAGATACCTCGGCGGTATAAGAATGAACCCGAAGTATCTGCGCCTTAAGTCGAGGGTTGAGCGGGTACTTATCAAAACCCCTGTGCTGGGCAGTCCGATAAGAAAGCTTCTCAAACGCTCAAAGTCAAGGGTCAGAAACCTTGTCTACAAGAGGACGATTTTTGACGATATGGGTTTTGCGTATTACGGTCCTGTTGACGGTCATAATATTCAGGAGCTTGAGCGTGCCTTTGCGGCGGCAAAGAGCGTAAACGGCCCTGTTATGGTGCACGTTGTGACTATAAAGGGCAAGGGCTACACCTTTGCCGAAAATGACCCCAAGAGCTTTCACGGGGTTGGCAGCTTTGATATAGATACAGGCGAGCCGATAAGCTCAAAGCGGGATTTCTCGGGAGTATTTGGAGATAATCTTGTGAAGCTTGCCGATGAGAACGCCAAAATCTGCGCTATCACCGCCGCAATGTCAACAGGCACGGGACTTGTCGGATTTTCAAAAAAGCACAAGGAACGCTTTTTCGATGTCGGCATAGCCGAGGAACACGCCGTCACCTTTGCCTGCGGTCTTGCGGCTAAGGGAATGATACCCGTTTTCGCTGTGTATTCAACCTTCTTGCAGCGCAGTGTTGACCAGATTATCCACGACGCGGCTATGCAGAATCTGCATATAGTTCTTGCAGTTGACAGAGCAGGGGTTGTCGGAACGGACGGCGAAACGCATCAGGGTGTTTTTGATGTTTCTCTTCTCAATTCCGTTCCGAACATAACAATTTACAGTCCGTGCTATTTTGACGAGCTTGAATTGAACTTAAAAGCGGCGATTGACAGCGAAAGCGGAATTACGGCGGTTCGCTACCCAAAGGGCGGCCAGCCGTATAAGCCGCTTGAATATGAATGTACTGACAAGCCGTTTGATTTTTACGGCGATAAGGGTGCAGACGTTCTGCTTGTAACCTACGGCAGACTTTTTTCTAACGCCTGCCGTGCTCTGGATATGCTTAAGGAGCAGGAAAAGAGCTTTTGTATATTAAAGCTCAACAGGATAAAACCGATTGACGAGGACGCTGTAAGGCAGTCGCTTAAATATAAAAAAATCCTCTTCTTTGAGGAGGGAATGAAGTCAGGCGGAGTTGGCGAAAGCTTTGAAATCAAGCTTGACGAGATGGGTTTCGGCGGTGAGTGCCGCCTGTTCGCCATAGAGGACAAATTTGTAAAGCAGGCAGACGTTGAGCGTTCGCTTGAAATACTGGGACTTGATGAAAAATCAATGGCTGATGAAGTGCTAAAGGCTTATGAGGAGGTGTAACCGTGGCTGAGAAGAAAAGGCTTGATACCCTTGTGTTCGAGCAGGGTTATGCTCAGAGCAGGGAAAAGGCAAAGGCATATATTATGGCGGGTCTTGTCTATTGCGACAATCAGAAGGCGGATAAGCCGGGCGCGGTTTACCCCGTTGATGTCAAGCTTGAGGTTCGTGCCTCTGCGCCGAAATATGTCAGCCGCGGCGGCTTCAAGCTTGAAAAGGCTATGGCTGAGTTCGGCATTGACTTAAACGGCAAAATAACAATGGATATAGGCGCGTCAACAGGCGGCTTTACCGACTGTATGCTGCAGAACGGCGCAGTCAGGGTTTATTCGATAGATGTAGGCTACGGTCAGCTTGACTGGAAACTCAGGAATGACAGCCGTGTTGTGAATATGGAGCGGCAGAATATAAGAAAGCTTCAGAAGGAGCAGGTTGAGGACGAAATCGACTTCTTCAGCGTTGATGTTTCATTCATCTCTCTGCGGCTTGTTCTGCCTGTTGCAAGGCAGTTCTTAAAGGACGGCGGCAGGGCGGTTTGCCTTATCAAGCCGCAGTTTGAGGCAGGGCGTGAAAACGTCGGCAAAAAGGGCGTTGTGCGTGACCCTAAGATTCACCAAAGCGTAATTGAGAAGATAACAGCCTTTTGCCTTGACAACGGCTTCAATGTTTTAGGACTTGACTTTTCTCCGATAAAGGGCCCTGAGGGGAATATTGAATATCTGATTTATATTGAGAAAACAGACGGTGAAACGCAGATGCTCACCGATAAAACGCCGCTTATGCTTACCGAGGAGTCGCATAAGGCGCTTGACAAAAGGGAGTGACAGCGTTGAAAGCAGCTATAATACCAAACCCGACAAAGGCCGGAGCGATTGAATTTACCCAAAAGGCGGCAGAACTGATTGAACGCTGCGGCGGCACAGTATTGATGCTTGATGAATTCAGGGCTGACTTTGCGGAGAATAAAAATATAGAATTTTTTAATAACACCGAGCCGATGATTAAGAGCTGTGATATTGTAATAGCAGTCGGCGGCGACGGCACTATAATCAACGCGGCAAAATACGCCTGCGCAGAAGACCGCCCGATACTCGGCGTAAACTTCGGCAGAATCGGCTTTGTCGCACAGCTTGAGCCGTCTGAGCCGGATAAGCTCACAGCTATAATAAAGGGTGAGTACAAGACCGAGCGCAGAATGATGCTCAAGGCTGAAATAATTACGGCGGAGGGCGAAGAAAGAGTATATTATGCGCTCAACGACGTTGTTATCTCAAGAGGCTCTTATTCAAGAATCCTCGATTTTACAATCGGTCATAATGACCGTGAAATCTGCTCCTACCGTGCAGACGGACTCATATTCTCAACGCCGACAGGCTCAACGGCTTATTCGCTGTCGGCAGGAGGCCCTGTTGTCGAGCCGACAATGGACTGCATAGTATTTACTCCCGTTTGCACACATTCGCTGTTTTCGCGGCCGATAGTCTTTTCAGCCGACTCTGTTCTGAGCGTTGCGGCAGGCTGCGGCGAATCGTGCGAGGCGATAGTCACAGTTGACGGGCAGATTTCAAAAAAGCTTTGTGAGGGTGACATTGTTAAAATCTCCCGTGCAGAAAGAGCGGTACGGCTCATAATAACAAACGAAAAAACCTTTTACAGCGTGCTCGGCGATAAGCTTAACCGCCGAACCGAATGAGGATGATATAAATGAAATCAAGAAGACAAAGCAAAATACTTGAGCTTATCAATAAAAATGAAATAAACACGCAGGAAGGACTGCTGACAAAGCTCGTTGACAGCGGCTTTAACGTCACGCAGGCGACTGTATCGAGGGATATAAAGGAGCTTAAGCTGCAAAAGGTTGTGACGAGCGACGGCAAGTACAAATATGCCTCCGCTTCAAAAGCGCCGCAGAGCCTTACGGGTAGCTTTAATTCGTTGTTTTCAGGCTCTGTCACATCGGTTGACTATGCAGGAAATATGATAGTGCTTAAAACGGTCAGCGGAATGGCGCAGGGCGTATGCGCCGCAATGGACGCTGTTGAAATAGAGGGAGTTGTCGGCACTATTGCAGGCGACGACACGATTTTTGTAGTTGCGAGGAACGACTCAAGCGCGGCGGCTGTTGTATCCTATCTAAAAAAACTTGTCTGAGAGGTGACAAAATATGCTCGATACCCTATACATTGAAAACATAGCAGTAATTGAAAAAACCTCAATAGATTTTACCGAAGGCTTCAATGTTCTCACAGGCGAAACAGGTGCGGGCAAATCTATTGTCATCGACTCAATTAACGCTGTTCTGGGCAACAGAACCTCAAAGGAGCTTATACGCACAGGCGCAAAAAAGGCTGTGGTAAGCGCACAGTTTTCCGATATATCGGAGAAAACGGTAAAAACTCTTGAAAGGCTCGGTTGTAAAAACGAGGACGACCCGAAAAGCCTTGTCATTAACCGTGAGATAAGCGCAAGCGGCAAGAATATCTGCCGCGTCAACTGCGTACCCGTTCCCGTTTCGGTGCTGAAGGAGATAGGCGTAACGCTTGTCGCAATTCACGGCCAGATGATGAGCTATGAGCTTATGAACGGCGACAAGCACCGTGAATATATAGACGATTACGCAAACACAGCGCTTTTGCTTAACGAATACAGGCAGGTGTTTCATCAGCTAAAGGACTGCAAGCACCGCCTTGACAAGGCTGAAACGGACGATAACGAGCGTGAAAGCAGGATTGATATATTAAAGTATCAGATAAATGAGATTGAGCAGGCAGACGTAAAGGACGGTGAGCTTGAAGCTCTTAAGGAACAGCGCATAGTATGCAGGAACAGAGAAAAAATAGATGAAGCGCTTGCATATGCACACGCACAGCTTAGCGGCAATGATGAATACGGTGTGCTTTCCTCAATTCAGAACGCCGCGCAGAGCCTTGAGCAGGCTTCATCACTTTTGCCCGAGCTTGAAAAGATTTCCGAGCGGCTGGGTAACCTTTATTATGAGCTTGATGACAGTATAGACGCAATTTCTTCTGTTATGTCGGACAGAGAGGACGAGGACATAAGCCTTGAGGAGGTAGAAAACCGCCTTGATGTTGTGCAGAAAATAATTAAGAAGTACGGCCCCGAACACAGCGATATTCAAAGCTTCCTTGAAAGCGGCAAAAAGGAGCTTGACAGCCTTTTATCCTACGAGGAAAATATGGAGGCTTTGCTTGATGAATACAACGAGCTTGCAAACCGTGCGCTTGATTTGGCAAACGAGATTTCACAGCTCAGAAAAACTGGAGCGCAGGAATTTGTCGCCGCAGTTGAAGCACAGCTTGCTTATCTTGATATGCCGAGCGTACGCCTTGTTGTTAATATTGAAAAGACGAAGCTTACCGAAAACGGCATTGATAAAATTGAGCTTCTAATCTCTGCAAACCCGGGAGAGGAGCCGAAGCCTATATCAAAAATAGCCTCGGGCGGTGAGCTTTCAAGAATTATGCTGTCAATAAACAATGTTCTCACCGACTCCGACTCAGCTTCAACTATGATTTTCGACGAGGTCGATTCGGGCATAAGCGGAAGCGCGTCGCAAAAGGTTGGGCAGAAGCTTAAGGCTGTGTCAAGCGGACATCAGGTAATCTGTGTAACGCATCAGGCTCAGATTGCCGCACTTGCCGACACGCATTTCTTTATTAAAAAGAATGTCAGGGACGGCAAAACCTTTACCGAGGTTACAAGGCTCAGCTTTGAACAGCGAAAAGAGGAGCTTGCAAGAATCATTGACGGTCTGAACATAACGGAAATTTCCCTTAGACACGCGGAGGAAATGCTTGGCGGTGCGAAGCAACGCTAAGCAGAGTGAAGAATTGAGAGTGGAGATATAAGCCTGTAATGAGGTTGTAGGGAACACTTATGAGTGTTCCGACTCGAACCTATGAATGTTATACTCTTTTCTGATTTTGTTTTTATATAGCAGTAACTGCTGCTATCCCGGAACGGTCATGACCGTTCCCTACGAACTCACAGCTTTATTGCGAGTAAATTCTTAATTCAAAGAGCAGCGAAGCTGCGACAACCATCACTCCACTCTTCACTCTCCACTCTGCGTAGCTTTCATCACTTAAGGAGAATGAATATGAAAATCTGGAATGTTTCAAAACTGAACAGAGAAGCAGCGAAGAGCATAGCCGCACAGTCCGGTGTGCCTCAGCTTGCCGCCTGCGTTATGGCGGCGAGGGGAATTGAGGACGGAGAGGCGGCGGCAAAGCTGCTGCCCGACAGCGGCGAGCTTTTCGACCCGTTTTTGATGAAGGATATGGAAAGAGCAGTTGAGAGAATAACCGCCGCCATTGAAAGCGGCGAGAGAATCTGCATCTACGGCGACTATGACGCAGACGGAGTATGCTCAAGCACACTGCTTTTTTCAAATCTTTCAGATATAGGTGCAGATGTTTTTTACTACATACCGTCACGCTTAAGCGAAGGCTACGGAATGAATTTTGAAGCCGTTGACAAGATAGCACAGCAGGGCGCAACTCTGATTGTCACGGTTGACAACGGAATATCTGCGATTGAGGAAATTGAATATGCAAAAGGCTTAGGCATTGATACGGTTGTCACCGACCACCACAAGCCGGGTCAGGTTTTGCCTGACGCAGTGGCGGTGATTAATCCGCACAGAGCCGACTGCGGCTATCCGTTCAAGGATTTATGCGGAGTAGGCGTTGCGTTCAAGCTTGCCGCCGCAATGGTAATGGACACGATAAGTCAGGAGGATTTGCTGTGTGAATATGCCGACCTTATTACAATCGGCACTATAGGCGACATCGTTCCGCTTGTCGGCGAAAACAGGCTCTTTGTAAAAAAGGGTCTGGAGCTTATAAGGACTATGCCAAGACCCGGTATCAGCGCGCTTATAAAAGCCTGCGGAATAGAGCCTGAAAAGATAAGCTCGGGCAGGATTTCATTTTCTCTTGTGCCGCGAATAAACGCCTGCGGCAGGCTCAAGCTTTCGCAGACGGCGGTTGAGCTTCTGCTCAATGAGGATGAGGAGTCTGCTTATGAATCGGCGCTGGAGCTTGACGGCGACAACGCAAGCCGCCGCAAAATCGAGCAGGAAATGCTGGTCGAGGCGGTTGAAATAATCGACAGCAGACCCGATATAGAATACCAAAGCATAATTGTTGTGGAAAAAGAGGGCTGGAATCCCGGAGTAATCGGTATTGTCGCCTCACGTCTGCGTGAAATCTACGGCAGACCTGTAATAGTCATCGGCACAAGCGACGGCATTGCAAAGGGCAGCGGCAGAAGTATAGCAGGCTTTTCGCTTGTTGACGCTGTTTTTGCCTGCAAGGATATTCTGATGCACTACGGCGGTCACCCGATGGCGGCAGGAGTAACGCTTGCGCAGGAGAATGTTGCGGAATTTTCCGAAATGATAAATGCCTATGCCGACTCAATAGGCGAGATGCCGTATCCAACGCTTAATATCGACTTAAAGCTCAACCCCTTCGGAATAACGCCCGAGCTTGTCCGTGAGCTTGAATATCTTCAGCCGTACGGAGCAGGCAACCCACAGCCGTTGTTCGGGCTTTACAATATGCAAATTGCAGGAATAAACGCAGTCGGAGGCGGTAAGCACCTGCGCCTGAGCGTTTGTCGGGGCGAGCAGTATTTAACAGTGATGTATTTTTCACATACTAAGGACGATTTTACATTCAGCCTCGGCGACAGCGTTGACCTTGCTGTTACTCTTGATATAAATGAATACAACGGCTATGAAAATGTGTCGGTTGTTGTTCGTGATATAAAGCTTTCTAAAGAAAATCAGCTTGAATGCTTGCAAAGTATAAGAATATATGAGAGAATGTGTATCAACAAAAAAACAGCCGCTGACGAATTGAAGTGTATTTTGCCGAGCAGGGCTGACTTTGCCCTCGTGTACCGCAAAATAAAGTCCTGCGCCGAGCTGACCACAAGCCTACCGAAGCTTTGGTGCGAGTTCGGGGGGAATATATCCTGCGGTAAAATAAAGGTGATACTCAGAGCCTTGAGCGAGCTTAAGCTTATCGGCTGTGAACAGATTGAGGATACTCTGAAAATCAAAGCGCTTGAATACAGCGGCAAGGCTGATTTGTCAAGTGCGCCGATTATGAAAAGGCTGCAAGGGGCAATTAATAAGCGTTGAATTATGGGGAGGAATAAATATGCCTGCAGGAACAATACATTATCAGGATTATGAGCAGCTTGTCGAGATGCTCAGAAAAAGCGAGAACAGCTTTGATATGGAGCTTATTGACAGGGCGTATCAGCTTGCGCTTAAGGCTCACGGCGACCAGCGCAGGGTGTCGGGCGTGCCGTATATTCTTCACCCGACCTCGGTTGCCTGCATACTTGTCGATCTGGGTATGGACACCGAGTCAATATGCGCTGCGCTGCTTCACGATGTTGTTGAGGATACAGATGTAACCTATGACGAGGTTAAAAAGGATTTCGGCAAAGAGATTGCCGACCTTGTTGACGGTGTTACAAAGCTCGCAAAAATCCCTTATTCTAGCCGTGAGGATCAGCAGGCTGAGAATGTAAGAAAAATGCTCATTGCAATGTCCAACGACATAAGGGTTATCATCATAAAGCTTGCCGACAGACTGCATAATATGCGTACTATCGAATGTATGCGTGAGCAGAAGCGCCGTGACAAGGCGCTTGAAAATATGGAAATCTACGCGCCGATTGCACACCGTCTTGGAATCAGAGCTATTAAGGAGGAGCTGGAGGACTTAAGTATTCTCTACCTTGACCCTGTCGGCTACCGTGAAATAGAGCAGGCTCTGGCTCTTACAAAGGACGGACGTGACGCGTTTATCAAGAGCATAAAGGAAAGAATTATTGATAAAACCAAGAATCTTATCCCCGATGTTTATGTAGAGGGCAGAGTAAAGAGCATAAACGGAATTTACAGAAAGACATATATGCGCGGCAAAACCATAGAGCAGATTTTTGATATTTTTGCCGTTCGTGTAATAGTCAACACAGTCAACGACTGCTACAACGTGCTTGGCGTTGTTCACGAGATATTCAAGCCTATACCGAACCGCTTTAAGGACTACATATCAACCCCGAAGCCGAATATGTACCGCTCGCTTCACACAACCGTAATTGGCGAGGAGGGCATACCGTTTGAGGTGCAGATAAGAACGTGGGAAATGCACCAGACGGCTGAATACGGTATCGCCGCACACTGGAAATATAAGCTCGGTATCTCTAAAAAGGGCAGTCTTGAGGACAAGATAACCTGGATAAGAAAGATGCTTGAAAACCAGACCGAGGACGATAACACCGACATACTCAGAAACATAAAAACAGACCTTGACCAGGAGGACGTTTTTGTCTTTACTCCAAAGGGCGACATAATAGATTTGCCGTACGGTTCAACGGTAATTGATGTTGCCTATGCAATTCACTCGGCTGTCGGCAACCGTATGACAGGAGCTAAGGTTGATGGCAAAATGGTGCCGATAGACTACAAGGTGAAAACGGGTGAGATTGTTGAAATTCTCACTAAAAAAGAGGGCGGCTCTCCCAACCGTGACTGGCTGAAAATAGTAAAAACAAGCGAAGCGCGCAGCAAGATAAGACAGTGGTTTAAAAAGGAAAAGCGCGAGGAGAATATTGAAACAGGCAAGCAGGAGATTGAAAAGGAATTCAAACACGCAAAAATTGTATTGAACGAAGCTGAAATGGCAGAGCTAGTGTGCAGCGTTCTGAAGAAAAAGCAGGGCTATCAGTCGCTTGACGATTTATATGCGGCGATAGGCTACGGCGGCGTTTCGCTTTTAAAGCTTATGCCGAGAATAAGAGAGGAATATATCAAGAAATACGGCACAGCTCAGGCTGAGACAAAGCCTGTTGTTCAGGATAAGCCCAAGAAAACAAGGGTCAGCAGCGGAATAATCGTTGAAGGGTATGACGATGTTCTTATTAAGCTTGCTATGTGCTGTAAGCCTCTTCCGGGTGACGAAATCATCGGCTTTATCACAAGAGGAAAAGGTGTTTCGATTCACAAGAGAAGCTGCAGTAACATCCCGAAGGATATTGAGCACTGTGAACAGCCCGAGCGATATATTAACGCAGTATGGGCGCAGGATGTAAACGAAAGCTTCCAGACAACGCTTGAAATTATCTCAAACGACAGAACAGGCTTGCTTGCCGATATTACAAATCAGCTGTCGGCGATGCATATCTTTATCAACAATATGGATTCAAAGGAAGCCAAGGACGATATTGCGATAATGCACTTCTCAATTACCGTGAACGGTATGGACCATCTGAGAAGCGTTATTTCAAGGCTTTCAAATGTCAAGGGAGTTATTTCAATTTCAAGGCAATAATAGAATTAGCAGTTTTGAGTTTACAGTTTTGAGTTTTGAGAATTGAGATAGTATAAGTTAAAATCAAATAGCTCGAAACTCTAAACTTTGAACTATAAGCTTAATGGGATAACAATATAGAATTATTTTATTGATTATATTGCGAGGAGCGATAATATGAAGGCTGTTATTCAGCGTGTCAAAAAGGCAAGCGTCATTGCCGACGGTGTTTTAACAGGAGAAATAAATAAGGGCTTTGCCGTGCTTCTGGGCGTTGAAAAGGGCGACACCGAAAAAGACGCCGAGGTGCTGGCTGATAAAATTTGGGGCTTGCGTGTTTTCTGCGATGAAAACGATAAAATGAATCTGTCGCTTGAAGCAATAGGCGGTCAGGTGCTTGTTGTGTCAAACTTTACGCTGTGCGCCGACTGCTCTCACGGCAGGCGACCGAGCTTTTTCGGCGCGGCGCCGCCCGAGGAAGCCGACAGGCTTTATGAGTATTTTATGCTCTGTCTGAAAAATGCAGGAGTAAGCAAGCTTGCCAGCGGCGTTTTCGGCGCGGATATGCAGCTTGACATTACAAACGACGGTCCGGTAACGATAATATTAAATTCACAGGAGCTGAAAAAATAATGCTTAAGGTCAGAAAAACTGCGGTCAGCATAATGGAAACAAACTGCTATATCATCACGGATGAGCAAAGCGGCGAATGTGCCGTTGTAGACCCCGGAGATAAATCGCCTGTTCTGTGCGAGGTCATAGAAGCAATACAGCCGGGAATGCTTAAGTTTATTCTGCTTACTCACGGGCACTATGACCACATAGGCTATGTTGAGGAGCTTGCGGCAAAAACAGGGGCAGAGGTTGTTATCGGCAAGAGGGATAAGGATTTCTTAAGTATGCCAAAGCTTAATCTGTCGGCGTACAAGAATACCCTTATTAAATTTGATATAGAAGCAAAAGCCGTTTCGCAGGATGATGTTATTCTTCTCGGAGAAACGGAAATAAAGGTGCTTGAGCTGCCCGGACATACAGGCGGCGGAGTCGGCTATCTGGCTGACGGCAAGCTGTTCTGCGGCGACACATTGTTCAAAGGCTCAATGGGGCGTACAGACTTCCCTACAAGCGATGAAAACGAGATTTTCTGCTCGCTTAAAAAGCTGTCGATGCTTCCCGACGCTACAAAGGTGTATTGCGGTCACGGCGAAAATACGACAATAGGCGATGAAAAACAGCGCAACGGCTTTATGCAGTACGCTGTGGCGAAGTATTGAGATAAAAAGAGATAAAAAACAAACAAGAGAAATCAAGGACAAATAAATGAAGGTATTTATTGACAATCATAAATTCCATTACGAAACAGAAAACTTAACAAGGGTATTTTTCCCTAATGAAAAAATAGAAATCCTCAGACAGCCCTGCGATATTGTCGAAGAAGATACACCGTTTATTGAAACAAGGCTTGAAGCAGGCGATGACGGAATTTCGATTTTTGTCCGTTTGTCTGTCGGTGATTATCAAAGGAGCAGCACAACAAAGCTGCCGCCCGATACTCCCGATGATGAGCAGGAAAGACAGCTTGCGATTCTGCTTTTCAACCTGCTGAGCGAATACACAGAAATTACTCCGCCTTGGGGAATCCTCACGGGTGTTCGCCCGATAAAGCTTTTTAGGCGGCTGCGTGAAAGCGGCGGCGAGGAGTATGCAAGGTCATATTTCGGGAAAAGGCTTCTTGTGTCACAGCCGAAAATTGATTTGTCGGCTATAACCGAGAGAAACGAGAGGGAAATATTAAAAACCTCTTCGCCGAACTCATTCAGCCTTTATGTATCCGTTCCGTTCTGCCCGTCAAGGTGCAGCTATTGTTCGTTTGTATCTCAGTCGGTTGAAAAGAGCTTCAAGCTGATTGAGCCGTACGTTGAGCTTCTGTGCAGGGAAATTGAGGAAACAGGCGCAATAGCCGCCGAGCTATCGCTTAAGCTTGAAAGCGTGTATATAGGCGGCGGAACTCCGACAACGCTCAGCGCTTCTCAGCTTGAAGCTGTTATGAGCGCAATAAACAACAGCTTTGATATGAGCGCCTGCCGTGAATTCACGGTAGAGGCAGGCAGACCCGACACGGTAACGCTCGACAAGCTTCACGCAATAAAAAACTGCGGCGGCGACAGAATAAGCATTAATCCGCAGACGCTTAATGATAAAATTCTTGAAAAAATAGGCAGAAGGCACACGTCAGCCGACTTTTTAAGAGCTTATGAGATGGCTGTGAATGCAGGCTTTGACCATATCAATACAGACCTTATCGCAGGACTTCCGAGTGAGAGCTTTGAAAGCTTTAAGTCAACGCTTGACAAAATAGCCGAGCTTGACCCAAAGAGCATTACCGTCCACACGCTGTCAATGAAGCGTTCCTCACAGCTTACAATGGAGGGAATGGAAACCCTAAGACGTGATATAAGAGCGGCTGAGAGTATGCACCTTTACTGCGGGGAGCTTCTGCCCGAGCGCGGCTACGAGCCGTATTATCTATATCGGCAGAGCAAAATGGTTGGCAACCTTGAAAATGTCGGCTGGTCAAAAAAGGGCAGCGAGGGCATATACAACGTGTTTATTATGGACGAAACACATACGGTGCTTGGCTGCGGCGCAGGAGCAACGACAAAGCTCAGGCAGCCGAACGGTCCATATATTGAACGCATATTTAACTATAAATACTCGTATGAATATTTAAACGGCTTTGATGAAATACTCAAGAGAAAAGGCAGGTTTAAATCGTTTTATGAAGAATACGGATTATAGCAGTGCAAAGCTTTATTCTATTGAAGAAATAAATGCGGCGGCGATAAGCAACCCTGAGGCTCTGGTTGCTTCAAGCGATATAAATTTTCGCAATGAAATAAGCTGTGCCGTCGATGAAATCCTGAAACGCTCGGAGCACGGCGGCGTAATAATGCTGTCGGGTCCGTCGTCGGCAGGAAAAACAACAACCTCTATGATGCTCAGACATATGCTTAATGAAAAGGGCAGAGCGGCGGTAAAAATATCGTTAGATGATTTTTTTATTGCGGCTGACGAAACGCCGTTTGATGAGCGCGGCAGACGTGATTTTGAGGGTCTGAGAGCGCTGAATCTGGAGGAGGTAAGACGCTGTCTTTTATGCCTTACTGAAACAGGCGAATGTGATATGCCGAAATACGATTTTGTAAAAAAACGTCCGGCTGATTTCAGACAGCATATTAAGGTTGAACGAAACGGGTTTGTTATTATAGAAGGACTTCACGCAATTAATCCTGCTCTTACCTCAAACATAAAAAAGACCAGCGTTACAAAGCTTTTTCTTAATATTGAAAGCTCGGTTGTCATTGACGGCAAAACCTTTAACGGGCAGACCCTGAGAATGCTCAGGCGACTTATCAGGGATACAAGCTACCGTTCAATCAACGCCGAGAAGTGCTTGGAGCTTTGGGACAGCGTTGTTCAGGGTGAAAGGGTTAATATTCTTCCGTTTGTCGGCAGCAGCGACATAATAATAGACTCCTTTCACGAAAGCGAGCCGGGCATTATAGGCTGCCGTGCAATACCTATACTCCTGAGTGTGCCTGAGGGCAGCGAGCATTACGACAAGGCACAGCGGCTGGCAGCGGCTCTGCGCAGTGTTCAGTGCGTTGACGCTTCATTACTTGACCCGAAATCACTGCTTACGGAGTTTGTCGGCGGCGGAAGCTATGAATATTAACAATATTTATCTTGAAACCATTTTAAACGAATGATATAATATGCTAATATTAATATATCAGTGAACGTGCGGCTGCGCCGCAATAGAAAATTGAAAATGGAAAATTGAAAATTATTGCTGCAACCCGAAACGAGGTCTTGGCTCCCTTTGAAGGCAATGTTATCAACTTAAACACGAAACCTGAAGCGAGTGTTGCCTCCCTTTCAAGGGAGGGGGACCGCTTGCGGTGGAAGGATGCCGCTCGCTCTGCTGAAACTTGTACACAGCAAAAATATAAATATATAAATATAAAAGGAGAATTCTGTATGAGTATATTTGATGATTTCTTTTTTAATGCCAAATCTGCCGTAAACGCAGTTGGCAAAAAGGCTGAAAAGGTGATTGATGTTTCAAAGCTCAAGTATGCCGAGGCAGGCTTGCAAAGCGAAATTAATAAAAAGTATCAGGAGCTGGGCAGGTTCGTGTATGACAGCTATCTGTCGGGTGAGATGGATAAGGACGCTCTCAGTGGAAAGATAGATGAGCTTAAGGAGCTTAACGAGAACCTTGAAGCTACAAGAGAGCTTATCAACGCTCAGAAAAACAAGGTAAAGTGCAAATCCTGCGGCGGAGTGGTAAGCGCTGATTTGCAGTATTGCGGCAAATGCGGCGCAAAGCTTTACGGCGACGACCCGTCAAACACGGCTCCGGAGATGAACGATGACGATGACCCCGTAGCGCGTGAGGCTCAGCAGGCAGTCAGGGATGCACGGGAGTAATAATAATTTATATCTGTCACTTTTACAGGCGGTGTTTTCTTAAATGCCGCCTGTGCCTGTGAATAAAGGAGAGGTGCGTTTTGGAGCGACAAACTCTGCAAAATGGCGAAAAGCAAAAGCAGACCTTCTTAAAGGGCGCAATGGTTATGTCGATGAGTATGATTGTTGTCAAGGTCATCGGTATGATATATAAAATTCTGCTTGGGCAGTTCCTTGACGGCGTAGGCTACGGTATGTTTACGCTTGCTTACAATTTTTACGATCCGCTTTTTATGCTCGCAACGGGAGGCTTTCCGATAGCGATTTCGCGCCTTGTTTCAAAGAGCGTTGCCGAAAACCGATTCAGAGATGTAAAAAAGCTACATAAGATTTCTATACCTATTTTTATCCTGACAGGTACGGTGTGCTGTGCGCTTATGATTATTTTCAGCGAAACCTACGCCGACCTTGTTCATAACAATGATGTTAAATACGCCATACGTGCGCTTGCGCCCACGATTGTTTTCGGCTGTCTTATGTCGATTTACCGAGGCTATTTTGAGGGTATGCGCAATATGGTGCCGACCGCTGTTTCTGAGGTTATGGAGGCGGCAGGCAAGCTTATTCTCGGACTTTCAGCCGCGGCTGTTGTTTCAACAATGGGAACAAACGAGTTTATGGCTTCGGGTACGGTGTTCGGCACGCCTTATGCCGACGCTGTTGCCGCTGAAAACGCAATAATGATTTATACCGTATGCGCCGCTCTTCTCGGCATTGTTGCAGGCGCGCTTATGGGCTTTATTTTCCTGTTTTTACGTTACAAGCTTAAGGGCTGCGACGTTACACGCCGCCAGCTTTATTATTCCGAGCCTGCACGTTCGGGAAAGGAAATAACAAAGGAGCTTGTGAAAACTGCCATTCCAATCGGTGTAAACTCGCTTGTATTAAGCATTTCGAGTATGATAGATTCTACTCTTATTCAGATAAGAATTGACGATTTAACAAATACCAACAGGGAGCTTATGCAGAATCTCTATCCGCTTGTTGAGAATCACGTTTTCAAGGACGGTATTTTCCAGACCTACTTAAACGGCTGCTACGGCTACGCCCTGACACTTATGATGCTTGTAACTGCTCTGACGCAGGCGTTCGGCTCAAGCGCACTGCCCAGCCTTACCTCAGCCTGGACAAGGGGCGACAGGGAGGAAATCAAGGATAATATCGAGATGATTCTGAAGCTTACTCTATGCGTTGCACTGCCGGCAGGACTTGCGCTTTCAATGCTGTCCTGGCCGCTGCTCAATTTGCTTTACGGCAACGGAAACCTGAGCGTTGAGGTTGATATAGCCTCAAAAATCCTGCAGATTCTCGGCATATCCGTTATCTTTATCGCTACAAGCACACCGATATGCAGTATGCTTCAGGCTGTCGGAAGAGTTGATTTGCCGCTGAAGCTGATGAGTATTGCGATGGTTGTGAAAATCTCGCTTAACTACACCCTTGTAGGTATTCCGACAATAAATATTCAGGGTGCGGCTGTCGGCTCTCTTGTGGCTTATCTGTTCGTTGTGGTTGTGGGACTTTATTTCCTTTGCAGGGAAACAAAAATTGTTCCCGACTTTGTGCACGTGCTTATAAAGCCGCTTATCGGCGCGCTAATCTGCGTTACCATAGGTTTGTGCGCATACAACCTGCTGGCGACAAGCGTTTCCGCAAAAATTTCTATAATAATAACCGCCGTATTTACGGTGATAATATATTTTGTCGCTTTGCTTTTGTTAAGAGTAGTGAGCAAAAGAGAAATTTGTATGCTTCCAAAGGGAGAAAAAATTGCAAAACTACTTGAAAAAGCGCATATTTTAAGGTAAAATACTAGAACGTAGGCTTAAGTGCCGATTGTTGATTGGAGATGTATTCTGAGTGGATTTTGAGCAAAAGGATAGCTACGGCTTTCAGGACCTTGTAAAAATAGTAAAGCTTTTAAGAAGTGAAAACGGATGCCCCTGGGATAAGGAGCAGACCCACCAATCAATAAGGCAGAATTTTATCGAGGAAACCTACGAAGCTGTGGAGGCTATTGACACCTCGGATTCAGAGCTTCTTAAGGAAGAGCTTGGCGATGTCCTGCTTCAGGTTGTGTTTCACGCCGTTATGGAGGAGGAAACCGGCAGCTTTGATATAAACGATGTTGCCGACGGCATATGCAAAAAGCTGATAATCCGCCATCCTCACGTTTTCTCAGATGTTGTTGCCGACAATACTGCACAGGTGCTGAAAAACTGGGACAATATCAAAATGCAGACAAAGTCGCAAAAAACACAGGCAGACGCAATGAAGAGCGTTTCAAAGGCTCTGCCGTCGCTTATGAGAAGTCAGAAGCTTCAGCAGAAGGCGGCAAAGGTCGGCTTTGACTGGGACAGCGTTGACGGTGCGCTCACAAAGCTTGACGAGGAAATAGCTGAGCTTAAGCAGGCAATAAAGAATAAGGATACCGCTAATCAGAATGAGGAGCTTGGTGATGTTCTTTTCTCGGTTGTCAATGTATCGCGCTTTTTAAAGCTTGACCCCGAGAAGGCTCTCTACGACAGCTGCGATAAGTTTACAGACCGTTTTGAAAAGGTTGAAAAGGCGGCTGAAGAGCAGGGACTTGATATGAAAAACACTGACCTTAATACGCTTGATTCCCTTTGGGAAAGAGCGAAGGAAATAAATTAAATGTGAAATTTCAGGAGGATATTAAAATGAACAAGACAGAATTAGTTGCAGCAGTTGCAGAAAAGAGCGGTATTTCAAAGAAGGACGCAGAAAAGGCAGTTGCTTCTGTAATCGACGTTATAGTTGAGTCTGTTGCAAACGGTGAAAAGGTACAGTTAGTTGGCTTTGGTACATTTGAGCAGCGTCAGCGCAATGCAAGAACAGGCTGCGACCCGAGAACAAAGCAGCAGATTGAAATTCCTGCTTCAAAGGTTCCTGCTTTTAAAGCCGGCAACGCTTTCAAAGAGGCTGTAAACAAGTAATTTCATAACCAATTTGCCTGCCAACAGATTTGTGATTGGCAGGCATTTTTGTTTAGTAAGGAGAGGAAAATAATGCGACTTGACAAATACTTAAAAATATCAAGAATAATAAAAAGAAGAACCGTTGCCAATGAGGCGTGTGACGCAGGCAGAGTTTTAGTGAACGGAAAAGCAGCCAGAGCGTCCTATGACGTAAAAATCGGCGATATTATTGAGGTATCGCTCGGCTCAAAGCCTGTGAAAATCTCGGTTACGGCGATAAACGAGTACGCAAAAAAAGAGGATGCGTCCGATATGTATAATGTCCTTTAATCAAGAGTTCAGAGTTTGGAGTTTAGAGTTCAGAGTTTAGAGTTTGGAGTTTAGAGTTGTAAGGTGTAAGCTTTATATTAATAACTCAAAACTGAAAACTGAAAACTCAATACTGAAAACTCAATACTCAAAACTCAATACT
>DKZT01000047.1:0-810 GCA_002493755.1 Ruminococcaceae bacterium UBA7067 | reverse complement strand
ACTCAATACTCAAAACTCAATACTCAAAACTGAAAACTCAAAAATCCGCATATTTTATTGCGTGTCGTCATAATATTACTTACAAAGTAATGGAGTGGTATTATGGCAGAGTACAAAAGTTTATCAAAAAAGCCGCACAGCCTGACGCTTGAATGTCGCAGTGCGCTTTCGCTTACCGGCATTAACGACATAGGCAGCTTTGATACTCAGACGGTGATGCTTTACACAGACTACGGCGGACTTTGCATTAAGGGCGTATCGCTGCACATCAGCCGACTGAGCCTTGACTCCGGCGAGGTTACGATTGACGGTCAAATCAGCGCAATGATTTATACCGAAGCCTCGGGAAAAAAGTCCGGCGTCTTTCAGAAGCTGTTTAAGTAATGGAGATTTCAGGATTTCCGCAGTGGCAGATTTTTCTATTCTGCCTTGCGTGGGGCGTTCCTGCCGGGGTGCTTTATGATGTGTTCCGCTTTTTGCGCAAGGCGGGACTTGATTCACGCATAGCTACTGTTGCTGAGGACATAGCCTATATGTGTATCTGCGCCGTGTGGCTGTTCCTGCTTGCAGGCGCAGTAAACCTCGGAATTATACGCATTTATATGGCTTTGGCATTTTTCGGCGGCGCAGTGCTGTACCGTTTTACGCTCGGCGTGCTTACGGGCAGGTGCTTTGATGGTATTATTTCGTGCTTTACAAAGCTTTTCAGGGCAGCAAAGCACACAATAAAGCGTGCTTTTTCGTTTTTTTGCAAACAAACGGGCAAAATTACTGTTATATTTTGTTTCTTACATAAAAATTATAAAGAAA
>DKZT01000023.1 GCA_002493755.1 Ruminococcaceae bacterium UBA7067 | reverse complement strand
AGAGCGAACCGGAACAGGCAAGCCAGTTCCCTACGATCCCGTTTCAAGCTTCCGTGCTTATGTTGATGACATTTCCCCAAGGGGAATGCTAAACTAGTTTCTGATTTCTCAAAACTGAAAACTGAAAACTCAAAACTTCTACTATATCCTCCTGCCGAGAATTTCAACTCCCTGCCTGTAATAGCTTTCAAAACAGCCGTTATCAAGGGCATCTCTTATTTCCTTTAGCAGATTGTTATAAAAATACAGATTGTGCATAACCGCCAGACGCATGCCGAGCATTTCCTCGCTCTTGAAAAGATGGTGAATATAAGCTCTGTCAAAATGCCTGCATACAGGACAGTCGCATTCGGTATCGAGGGGAAGAGTGTCGAGCGTGTATTTGGCATTTTTTATGTTTCGTATGCCTTCCTTTGTGAAAATCTGACCGTGCCTTGCGTTTCGGGTCGGCATTACGCAGTCGAACATATCAATTCCTCTGCGCACGCCTTCAAGAATATTTACGGGTGTGCCGACTCCCATTAAATACCTCGGCTTGTCCTTAGGCATTTCCTCGGTTACAACATCAAGAATATGGTACATAACCTCGGCAGGCTCACCGACCGCAAGACCGCCAACGGCATAGCCCGGCAAATCAAGCTCCGATATGGTTTTCATATGCTCAAGGCGCAAATCGTCATATGTGCCGCCCTGATTGATGCCGAAAAGCATCTGCTCTCTGTTTATGGTGTCCTCAAGCGAGTTCAGGCGGTCAAGCTCCGTTTTGCACCGCTTAAGCCAGCGTGCGGTGCGCTCAACAGACTGCTTTGTGTAATCGTAGGGCGAGGGATTTTCGATACACTCGTCAAAAGCCATTGCGATTGTAGAGCCGAGGTTTGACTGAATCCGCATACTCTCCTCAGGACCCATAAATATTTTTCGTCCGTCTATGTGGGAGTTGAAATACACTCCCTCTTCCTTTATGTTTCTGAGCTTTGCAAGAGAGAACACCTGAAAGCCGCCGCTGTCGGTAAGCACAGGTCCGTCCCAGCGAGTGAATTTTCTTATACCGCCGAGCTGTTTTACAACCTCGTCACCCGGGCGCAGATGAAGGTGATAGGTGTTGCAAAGCTGAACCTGGCAGTTTAAGTCCTTAAGGTCAAGCGCAGAAACACCGCCCTTAATTGCGCCGCAGGTAGCAACGTTCATAAAAAACGGCGACTGTATAACTCCGTGCGGAGTTTCAAACACGCCTCTGCGTGCATTGCCCTCTGTCTTAATAATTCTGAACATCTCAAACCTCCGTCAGTGTATAAACATAGCGTCGCCGAATGAGAAAAAGCGGTATTTTTCCTCTACGGCAATTTTATATGCGTTCATTGTGTTTTTGTAACCTGCAAACGCACTTACAAGCATTATAAGCGTGCTTTCGGGCAGGTGGAAATTCGTGATAAGTCCGTCAAGAACCTTGAACTCATAGCCGGGGTAAATGAATATCTCTGTACTGCCTACATACGGCTCGATTTTTCCGCCGTTTACAGCTGCGGCGGCTTCAAGCGAGCGGCAGCTTGTGGTGCCGACTGCAATAACACGTCCTCCGTTTTTCTTGGTGTCCTCAATCAGCTTAGCCGTAATCGGCGGAATCTCAAAATGCTCGCTGTGCATCTTGTGGTCTGTTATCTCCTCAGCCTTAACAGGGCGGAACGTGCCCAGACCGACGTGAAGCGTCACAAAACCGATTTTTACACCCTTAGCCTTTATTTTATCAAGAAGCTCGTTTGTAAAGTGAAGTCCTGCCGTTGGTGCGGCGGCAGAGCCAAGCTCCTTACTGTAAACCGTCTGGTACCTTTCCTGGTCCTTAAGCTCCTGTGTAATGTACGGCGGCAGCGGCATTTTGCCGACCTTTTCAAGAGAGGCGAAAAAGCCGTCCTCGCCGTATGAGAATTTAACAACCCTGTTTCCGTCCTCGGTGACCGACAAAACCTCGCAGCTCATTATACCGTTTCCGAAGCTGAATTTTGTGCCGGGTTTTGCCTTCTTTCCGGGTCCTGCAAGACATTCCCATACATCGTTTTCAACCTGCTTTAAAAGCAGAAATTCAACACAAGCGCCTGTCGGCTCCTTTATGCCGTAAATTCTCGCAGGCAGAACCCTTGAATCGTTGAGTATAAGGCAGTCGCCCGGCTCAAGATAATCCGCAATATCGTAAAAATGTTTGTGCTGTACTTCACCGCTGTTTCGGTCGAGCAGCAGCAGACGGGAGCTGTCGCGAGGCTCAAGCGGTGTCTGAGCGATGAGTTCTTTCGGCAAATCATAATAAAAATCCTTTGTTTTCATAGAATTTCCTTTCAAAGTTTCTCTAAAAAATTGACAACTAACTACTACATATGGTATATTATAAAGTAAAGAGATTATACGCAGAAGTGCGTTAGCCTTGCGTTACTTTATCTATTATATTTTATTTTGTCCTTGTTGACAACTTATTTTTTTCGTATCAAGGATAGCACAGGAGGATTTTTCAGATGAAGAAGTATAAGGTTGGTATTATCGGCGCAACAGGTATGGTTGGCCAGAGATTTTCATTATTGCTTGCAGACCACCCGTGGTTTGAGGTAACAACTCTTGCCGCCAGCGCAAGAAGTGCAGGAAAAAAATATAAGGACGCAGTAGGCGAGCGTTGGGCTATGACCTCGCCGATTCCCGAAAAGCTTGCCGATATGGTAATTCTTGACGCTGCAAACGTAGAAGAGGTTGTATCAGACGTTGACTTCGTTTTCTGCGCAGTTGATATGAAAAAGGATGAGATAAGAGCGCTTGAGGAGAAATACGCAAAGGCTGAGTGCCCTGTTATTTCAAACAACAGCGCGCACCGCTCAACACCGGACGTTCCGATGATTATTCCCGAAATCAACGCAGACCACGCAAAAATTATTCCGGCGCAGAAAAAGCGTCTCGGCACAAAGAGAGGCTTTATCGCAGTTAAGTCAAACTGCTCTCTGCAGAGCTATGTTCCTGCAATTCACCCGCTTATGGACTTAGGCGTAACAAAGGTTCTCGCCTGCACATATCAGGCTATTTCGGGCGCAGGCAAAACCTTCAAGAGCTGGCCGGAAATCGTTGACAACATTGTTCCGTACATCGGCGGCGAGGAAGAGAAATCGGAGCAGGAGCCGCTCAAGATATGGGGTAAAATTGAGGGAGATAAGATTGTAAACACTCAGACTCCGTCAATCACATCTCAGTGTATCCGTGTGCCGATTAGTGACGGTCACACAGCGGCTGTGTTTGTTTCGTTCGACAAAGAATGCTCGCTTGACGAGATTATCTCAAGATGGGAAAACTACAAGGGCAGAGCGCAGGAGCTTAACCTGCCGAGCGCACCGAAGCAGTTCCTCCACTATTTCACAGAGCCTGACAGACCGCAGATTAAATCCGAGAGAAATCTTGAAAACGGTATGGCGGTTTCAATCGGCAGACTCAGAGAGGATACACAGTACACAATCAAATTTGTTTGTATGTCGCACAACACATTAAGAGGTGCAGCAGGCGGCGCAGTGCTTATGGCTGAGCTTTTGTGTGCTGAGGGATATATGGACTGATACATTTTATTTTAATGTATTTTATTTTAATATACGAAAGGAGCTTGTGTCATAACAATGAAGAACACTGTTTTTACGGGCAGCGGCGTTGCTATGGTTACACCGATGAACAGCGACGGCTCTGTAAATTACAATACCCTCGGGCAGATTATTGAATATCAGATAGAAAACGGCACAGACGCAATTTTTACCTGTGTAACAACCGGCGAATCAGCCGTGCTTGACCACAAGGAGCATTGCGACGTTATTTCATACACGGTTGAAAAGGTAAACGGCAGAGTACCCGTTGTTGCAGGAACAGGCAGCAACGATACAAGATATGCCGTTGAGCTTACAAAATCCGCAAAGGAGCTTGGCGTTGACGCTGTGTTGTCGGTAACGCCGTATTACAACAAGGCTTCTCAGAACGGTCTTATCAAGCATTTCTTTACAATAGCAGACAGCACCGATCTTCCGATAATCCTTTATAATGTACCGTCAAGAACAGGCTGTAATATTCAGCTTTCAACATATAAGGAGCTTTCAAAGCATAAGAATATTGTCGCAACAAAGGAAGCAAGCGATAATGTTGGTCTGGCGGCTCAGATTCTTGCAGAGTGCGGCGATGACCTCGCTGTATACTCAGGCTGTGACGATCTGACTGTTCCGCTTATGAGCCTCGGCGGCAAGGGTGTTATCTCTGTTTTTGCAAACGTAATGCCCAAGGAAATGCACGAAATCACTACGCTTATGCTTGAGGGCAAGACCGCACAGGCGGCAAAGCTTCACCTTAAGTACCTAAAGCTTATGAACACGCTCTTCTGCGACGTTAACCCGATTCCCGTTAAAGAAGCAATGAATATGATCGGCTTTGACTGCGGCGAATGCAGACTTCCGCTTTGCTCTATGACAGACGATAAAAAGGCTCTTCTTAAGTCTGTGCTTGCCGAGTGCGGAATGATAAAGTAATATAATTTACAGTTAAGGATGATAAAACAATGACAAGAATACTTCTTTGCGGCTGTAACGGCAAGATGGGGCAGGTAATTGTAAGAGAAGTCAGCGAGCGCAGTGACTGCAGAATAGTAGCCGGTGTTGACATTATTACAAACTGCGGCTATGATTTCCCCGTGTTTGATGATTTTTCAAAGATTGACGTTGAGGTTGATGTTATAATCGACTTTTCAAATCCCGTTACCTTGAACGGACTTTTGAAATACGCAGTTGAAAACAAAAAGAACGCCGTTCTCTGCACAACAGGCTATACAAAGGAGCAGATTGAGCAGATTAACGAGGCTTCAAAAGCAATCGGTATTTTCCGCTCGGGAAATATGTCAATCGGCATAAACCTGCTTATTGACCTTGTTAAAAAGGCAAAGTCGATTCTCGGCGACGCATTTGACGTTGAGATTATCGAGAAGCACCACAACCAGAAGATTGACGCTCCGAGCGGCACGGCGCTGATGATTGCAGACGCAGTTTCGTCAGCCTGTGACAGCGAGCCTCAGTATGTTTATGACCGCCACGCATACCGCAAAAAGCGTGAGAAAAACGAGATTGGTATTCACGCTGTAAGAGGCGGCTCAATAGTCGGCGAGCACGAGGTTATCTTTGCAGGTCACGATGAGGTTATAACAATAAAGCATCAGGCGCAGTCAAAAGAGGTTTTTGCCATAGGCTCAATCAATGCCGCAGTATTTATGAATAATGTACCTGCCGGCACATATGATATGAATGACCTGATTAAATCAAAATAACAGGGGGTTAAGCAATGAACTCAAAAGTCACGGTAAACGAGAATATTACCCTTATTTCACTTCACAATGTTTCGGCGAGTATGCAGACGATTGCCGATATATTTGAAAAAATCGGCGAGATGGATATTGACGTTGACGTTATTTCAATGTCACCGGTGCAAAGCGACCTTACAAGTCTGTCCTTTACCGTCAATGACGAGGACACAATCAAGCTTTTGCAGTTTATCAAAACGCTGCCGGGTCTTTCAACAAAGCCGACAGTCAGCAGCGGAAATTACATAATTTCCGTTCTTGAAAACTCAATGGAAAATCAGCCGGGCTTTGCCTCAAAGATATTCAGAGCGCTTGCACAGGTTAACACCGATATCCGCATAATCTCAACCTCGGAGGTACAAATTTCAATGCTTGTTACCGAGGCTGACTTCAATTGCGCTTATGCAGCCATAACCGAGTGCGTAAAAAATATGTAAAAACAAGGCGTTGGAGTATTTATGTTCCGACGCCTTTTTTCTTATGCTTCGTCTGAGCAAGAAAAAATCAGGCGGAGATTTTTGGGTATATAATACTGATCTCAAAAGCTTTTATCTGTTCAATCAGAGATTAGTAAATTATTTGAGTAAACCGAAATTTAATTGGAGATGATTTCAGATGTCAAAAAACAATGCAGAAAAAATTGAAAAGGAAATTGTAAACGAAGAAAGCAAAGGGGAAAAGGAAGCTAAAAAAGCCGACGAAAAGCAGGTTAAGGATAAAAATATGAAGAAAATGCCATACAAAAACCGCGAGATCAGCTGGCTTGACTTCAACAGCCGTGTGCTTGAGGAGGCAATGGAAAAGGAAAATCCCGTTATGGAAAAGCTCAACTTCCTTGCCATTACCGCCTCAAACCTCGACGAGTTCTTTATGGTTCGTGTCGCCGGTGTTTTAGACCAGATTCACCACGGCTCAAAGAAACCCGACCCGTCCGGCTACACACCTGAGCAGCTTATGAAAAAGCTTTCCGAGGAAATTCACGATTTTTCAAAAAGACAGTACAGCTGTTTTTCGCGTTCAATAATTCCGTCACTGAAAAACAAGAATATGTATTTCCTTAAGATCAAGGAAATGAACGACAAGCAGCTTGAATTTATTACAGAGTATTTCAACCGCTTTGTTTTCCCGGTGCTTACTCCGATGGCGGTTGACACAAGCAGACCGTTTCCGCTGCTTGCAAACAAGAGCTTGAACCTCGCTGTCCGTTTGTCTGATGAAAACGATGACACATTCTTTGCTCTTGTTCAGGTGCCGTCAATTCTGCCGAGATTCCTTGAACTGCCAAGCGCAGACGGCAGAGCCTTTGTGCTTTTAGAGGATATTATAGCTCATTTTCTGTCGGAGCTTTTTGAGCTTTATAATATTGACGCATATGCACCGTTCAGAATAACAAGAGATTCAGATCTTGACATTGATGAAGAAACCGACGACCTGATGGAGGAAATCCAGAAGTCGATAAGAAAGAGGGAGAGAGGCGTTCCCGTTCGCCTTGAATTTTCAAAGAAGTGCGATAAGGAAATACGCTCGTTCCTGATTGATATGCTCAACGTAACTGAGAATGAAATTTACGTTCAGGCAGGTCCGCTTGATCTCACCTTCTTATCAAAGCTTGCGCGCATTGACGGCTGCGAGGAATTATGCTTTGAGCCGATAAAGCCCGTTAATCCTCCTGCCGAGTTCTACGGCTATTCCGATTTGTTCCAGGCTATCAGGGAGAAAGACAGGCTCGTACACCACCCGTATGAAAGCTTTGACGTGGTTGTAAAATTTATCAAGAAAGCCGCCGAGGATCCGAGCGTGCTTGCAATCAAGCAGACGCTCTACCGTGTCAGCGGCAATTCGCCGATTATTGCGGCTCTTATCAAGGCGGCTGAAAACGGCAAGCAGGTGACAGTGCTCGTTGAGCTTAAGGCAAGATTTGACGAGGAAAACAATATTCAATGGGCAAAGAAGCTTGAAAAAGCTGGCTGTCACGTTATTTACGGCTTGACGGGACTTAAAACTCACTGCAAAATCTGCCTTGTCGTAAGACGTGAGGGCAACATAATCCGCCGTTACCTCCATATGGCTACGGGTAACTACAACGACAGCACCGCAAGGTTCTACACGGATATCGGTATGTTCACCTGCCGTGAGGAATACGGCGTTGACGCTTCATCACTGTTCAATGTTTTAACAGGCTATTCCGCTCCGCCTGAATACAACAAGTTTATCGTTGCGCCAAAGGGTATGCGTTCGTTCTTTGAAGAGATGATAATTAAAGAAACAGAAAACGCAAAGGCAGGCTTGCCGTCAGGCATTACCGCTAAGGTCAATTCTCTTGTTGACCCTGAGATAATCAGACTTTTATATGAAGCATCGAACGCAGGCGTTAAGATAAACCTTATTGTCAGAGGAATCTGCTGTTTATGCGCAGGAGTTAAGGGCTTCAGCGAGAATATCAAGGTTTACAGCATTGTAGGTCAGCTTCTGGAGCACAGCAGAATTTTCCGTTTTGAAAACGCAGGACATCCGCTGCTTTATATGGGCAGTGCCGACTGGATGCCGAGAAACCTTGACAGACGTGTGGAGCTTGTTTTCCCTGTTGAGGATCCTGACATCAAGCAGCGCAGCTTTGAAATACTTGACATTATGCTTCACGATACCGTGAACGCGAGAATACAGAATTCGGACTCTACGTACAGTATGGTTGATAAACGCGGTAAGCAAAGGCTTAACAGTCAGATATATTTTTCAAAGCTTGCACTTAAAGCACAAAAGGACGCAAAGAACATTACAGCCTATAAAACGATAGGAACTCCTATTACGGTAGGAACGCCTATTTTGCCGGCTGACAGAAGGGAGTTAAAATAAATTATGAAAAGAATCGGAATTTTAACAAGCGGCGGTGACTGCCAGGGACTCAACGCAACAATCCGTGCCGTTGGAAAATCGCTTTACAACCACTACGGCAGCAAGGAACTTGAAATTTACGGCATAATCGACGGTTACAGAGGTCTTATTTACGGTGAATACAGACTGATGAAGCAGAGCGATTTCTCGGGAATTTTAACGCAGGGCGGCACAATCCTCGGCACATCACGCCAGCCGTTCAAGCTTATGCGAGTAATAGACGAAAACAGCGTTGACAAGGTTGCGGCTATGAAGGAAAATTACAAGAAATTAAAGCTCGACTGCCTTGTTATCCTCGGCGGCAACGGTACGCAGAAAACAGCTAACCTCTTAAGCGAGGAGGGACTCAATGTAGTATCCCTGCCGAAAACGATTGACAACGATTTGTGGGGCACGGATATGACCTTCGGATTCCAGAGTGCCGTCAATATTGCGACAAATGTTATCGACTGTATCCACACGACTGCAACCTCACACGGACGAGTGTTTATAGTTGAGGTTATGGGTCATAAGGTTGGCTGGCTTACGCTGTATGCAGGTATTGCAGGCGGCGCAGATGTTATCCTTATCCCTGAAATTCCGTATGATATTAACTCCGTTATCAAGACCGTTAAGCAGAGAACCGAAAGCGGCAAGAACTTCTCAATCCTCGCCGTTGCCGAGGGTGCGATAACCAAGGAGCTTGCGGCTATGCCGAAAAAGCAGAGAAAGGCGGCTGTCGCAGAAATGGCTTATCCGTCAATCTCTTATAAAATCGCTCACGAGGTTGAAGAAGCGACAGGTCAGGAAACAAGAGTTACCGTTCCCGGACATTTCCAGAGGGGCGGAAGTCCCTGCCCGTATGACAGGGTTCTGTCAACACGTTTCGGAACAAAAGCGGCTGAGCTTATCATAAACAAGCAGTACGGCAATATGGTAGCGCTCGTTAACGATAAGGTTGTTCCCGTTCCGCTTAAGGACATAGCGGGAAAGCTTAAGGTTGTACCGAAGGACTGCGAGGTTATCGAAACCGCCAAGAGAATGGGCATAAGCTTCGGTGAATAAGCTTGTGCTTAGCGCAACACTCTTCACTCTGAAACAATATTATTTAACACCAATCATCTCTTTTTCATACTATGTTAGTAAAATGAAAAAGAGGTGATTTTTTTGGATAAGCCATTAATTGTGCTTACCTCGGTAACGCACGCAATGAAAGGCAAATCGCTTCTGCTTGGATACGGAATTTTCTCGGAAATTGTAAGAACGCCAAAGGGCAGAGGAGTAAAAAGCTGCGGTTACAGCCTGAAAGTACCGCAGAGAACAGACGAAGCGCAGGCTATACTTGAGGAAAACGGAATCGCTGTGCTTGGCAGACTACAGGGGGATGCAAAATGATATATCTTGACAACGCCGCCACAACCTTTCCAAAGCCTCAGTCGGTGTCGCGTGAGGTCAACTCAGCGCTTACCCGATACGGCGCAAACCCAGGCAGAGCAGGCCACGATATGGCGATGAAAGCAGGAAAAATGATTTATGACTGCAGGGTCAAGCTGTCGAAGCTTTTTAATGTTCAAAGCGAGGAGAATATCGTTTTCACGCTTAACTGCACGCACGGCATAAATTTTGTATTAAAAGGACTTTTAAAGCCGGGCGACCACGTTGTTATCAGCGATTTGGAGCATAACTCGGTTACCCGACCGCTAAAGGCGATGGAAAAGCGCGGAGTTACCTTTACTCAGGCGGAAGTGTATGAAAATGACAACGACAAAACCGTTGAGTCGTTTCGTAGGGCGATAAACGGCAGTACACGGCTTATAGCCTGCACTCACGCTTCAAATGTATGGGGGTTGAGGCTGCCGATTGAGCGTTTAGCCGCACTGGCGCACGAATACGGTATCGAAATAATGGTTGACGCCGCCCAAAGCGCAGGAGTAGTGCCGATTGATTTTGCGGATTCGGGAATAGACTATCTGTGTATGCCCGGTCATAAGGGACTCTACGGACCGAGCGGAACGGGTGTTATGATTGCAAGGAATCCCGATAATCTAACGCCGCTTATGCAGGGCGGAACAGGCAGCAGCTCAATATCAAACGAGCATCCTGATTTTATGCCGGATAAATTTGAATGCGGTACGGCAAATGTAATCGGTATTGCAGGTCTTCTGCGTGGGGTTGAATTTGTCACGTCGAAAACGCTCGATAAAATTTTCAGACACGAAATGAGCCTGATAAAAACGCTCTATAAGGGTCTTGAAAAGAACAAAAATGTTCAATTATACACGCATTATCCTAACGATAAATGCTATGCACCGCTGTTGTCGTTCAACATTAAGGACAAGGACAGCGAAGCAGTAGCGGCTTACTTGAATAAGGACTACGGCATAGCAGTCAGGGCAGGGCTTCACTGTGCGCCGAGCGCTCATATTAAAATGGGTACGCAGGAAAGCGGCGCTGTAAGAGTAAGTCCGTCTGTCTTTACAACTGAATATGAAATACAGCGGCTTATAAATGCGATAAACAAAATTAAGTAAAGGTATTTTCAACGGAGTATTTTTGTGTTAAAATTAAAAAACAGGTTATCACAGGCGGGGTGTTGTGCGGCTGCACCCAACGCTCCGCTATCCAATGTCTGAATGTGATAATTGAAATATTCAAAAATCAAGGAAGGAAAAGCTTATGGGGTTTCTGAGTGCATGGTTTGATAATTTTCTGGCGATTATCAAAACCTTTCAGATTATGGATTTTGTCGATATTCTGTGCATAACCTTTGTTATCTTCGGTATTTTCAAATTAGTCAGAGAAACTCGGGCAGAGCAGCTCTTGAAGGGTATAGTTGTGCTCGTGATAGTCTATTATTTGTCATATATTCTGAACCTGACAATGTTTACTGCACTGCTTAAGAACTTTTTTGAATTCGGTGTTATCATTATTTTGATTATTTTTCAGCCCGAAATACGAAAAGCGCTTGAGCAGATTGGCCGCAGTAATATCGCGAAGAAGTTTAAATTCGGCGTTTCTCAATCAACGCGTGAGGACGAATTTATCGCAGCTCAGCGCAGGGCGATTGAAGCTGTGGCGAGTGCGGCTATGCTTTTTCACTCCTCAAAGACAGGCGCACTTATCGTCTTTGAATGCTCAACAAAGCTCGGTGATATTATTGACACCGGAACGATAATAGACGCTCAGCCGTCTGTGTCGATAATCGGCAACCTTTTCTTCAACAAAGCGCCTTTGCACGACGGCGCGGTGATTGTAAGAGAGGGCAAAATCTATGCCGCCGGCTGTATTCTGCCGCTTACGAAAAACGAAAAGCTTGATTCTGAGCTTGGCACAAGACACCGCGCGGCAATCGGTATGAGTGAGGAGTCGGACGCCGCAATAGTTGTAGTTTCTGAGGAAACAGGCAGTATTTCGTTTGTTTACAAGGGCAAGATAACAAGAGATTTAACTCGTGAAATGCTGGTTGAAAAGCTCAATCATTGTGTACTGCCTGTTGAAAAAACGGACTTAATAGAGCTTATTCCCGTTTTCTCGGCAAAGAGAAAGGAGAAAAAGCATGAAAAAAAATAAGAAGCTTGCTCTTTCAAAGCTTTTCAGAAACGATAAGTTCCTTATAGTTTTTGCCTTTGTATCCGCCTGTATTTTGTGGTTTGTTTTTTCTCAGAATTCGGACAGGGATTCGGTAACAACAATAACCGATATTCCTATAAATGTAGAGCTTTCGCAGGAAGCGAAGGATAACGGCCTTGAGGTGTTCAGTAAGGGCAGTGACACAGCCTCCGTGAAAATTTCGGGCAATAAAATTACAATCGGCACAATCAAGGCAGAGGATATTCTTGTAACCGCCTCACAGACAGGCACGATAACCTCGTCGAACACATATCCGCTTGAGCTGAAGGCAAGGCAAAACAGCAGTAAAACAAATTATACGATTGAGTCTGTTGACCCCGGCTTTGTAAATGTATATGTTGACAGGCGCAGGTCGGTTGAGCTTACAATAAAGGATAATATCAAATACGAAATTCAGGTTGACCCGACCTACTATGCAGGCAATCCTGTTTATTCAACCGAAAAGCTGGTTGTATCAGGCCCCGAAACAGAGGTGCTTAAGGTCAAGTCAGTGGCTATTACAGGCGAGATATCGGGTAAGCTGAAGTCAACTGCCGAGATTGAAGCGCAGGTTGTTTTATATGACTCATTCGGAGAGGAAATCAACAGCGATTATCTGACCGTCAGCACCAGAGTCGTCACCGTATCCGTACCTATTCTGCCTGAAAAGACAGTGCCTATAAAGCCTGCATTCTCAAATGCTCCGACAGACATAGATACAGCGTCTATTGTCAAGGTTGAGCCGTCTGAAATCACGGTTGCAGGACCTGATACAACGCTTAAAACACTGCAATATGTTGAACTGCCAGTAATAGATTTTACAAAGCTTAACCCGGACGAAAACGGTGAGTATGAGCTTGATGTTAATCTTCCGTCTGATTGCCGCAATATTTCAAACGTAACAAAGGCTAAGGTTACGCTGAAGCTTGACGGCTACACGACAAGGCAGATAACCTTAACTGATTTTAAGTTTAAAAACGTCAGCGCAGATTCAACGGCAAAAGCCACTACCACAGATATAGCAGTTGTCATCGCAGGACCGAGTGACGCTCTTTCGGCACTTACCGAGGCTGATGTTACTGCAACGGTTGACTTAACGAGCAAGGGCTCCGATTTTGTCGGCTCAACAGAGATACCTGTTGAGATAAAGGTAGACAACGGCTATTGCTGGGTATACGGAACATACTCCGTAAATGTTAATGTTGAGAAAAATAACTCGTCATCAGGTTAAGCCCGAATAAATCAAGAGGAAATAAAACATAATATTTAACGTATAAGAGCTTTGGCGGAATGTCAAGGCTCTTATTCTTTAGCGGAGCAAGCTGTGAATTTCGCCTTTTCTGAGCAGGCGGCGCTCAGTTTTGCTTTTTTTGCTTTTTGTAAAATATTATCAAAAAAAGGAAGAAGTATTATGTAGATTATCGACAAATAATTATTGACGTTCGACTAAGTGATTATTATAATTGTAATGAAATGATGCTGCATAGAAAAAGCAGCAAAAAAATACAATAGAGGTGTCAGTTTTGAAAGACAAAATTTTCGGGGTTTTACAGAGGGTCGGACGTTCCTTTATGCTTCCGATTGCACTGCTGCCGATTGCAGGACTTCTGCTCGGCATAGGCAGTTCCTTTACAAACCCAACAACTCTTGAAGCCTACAATCTTACCGGTCTGATTCAGGAGGGAGGAGCGCTTTATACTGTTTTTGACATTATGAAAACAACAGGAAGCGTTGTGTTTGACAACCTTGCTCTTCTCTTCGCAATGGGTGTTGCTATCGGTATGGCTAAAAAGGAAAAGGCGGTAGCCGCTCTTTCCGGTGCAATCAGCTATCTCATTATGAACACTGCCATCAGCACGCTGATTACAGCAAAAGGCGGAGTAGAAGCTATGGCGGCGAACTCGACCACCACAACACTCGGTATAACAACACTTCAGATGGGTGTTTTCGGCGGTATTGTTGTAGGTCTCGGTGTAGCGGCGCTTCACAACAGATTTTACAAAATTGAGCTGCCGCAGGTTTTATCGTTCTTTGGCGGTACAAGATTTGTGCCGATAATCAGCAGCGTTGTTTTTCTGCTTGTCGGTATTGTTATGTTCTTTGTATGGCCGCTCATTCAATCCGGAATAGCTCAGCTGGGTCAGCTTGTGCTTCAGTCCGGCTATGCAGGAACGTGGATATACGGCGTTATCGAAAGGGCGCTTATTCCGTTCGGACTGCACCATGTTTTCTATATGCCTTTCTGGCAGACAGAGCTTGGCGGCTCAATGATGATAGACGGAGTAATGGTTCAGGGCGCACAAAATATCTTCTTTGCAGAGCTTGCTTCAAAGTCTACCGTGCATTTCTCTGTTGAAGCAACAAGATTTATGTCCGGTAAATTCCCGTTTATGATTTTCGGTCTGCCTGCGGCTGCGTTCGCTATGTACAAGGCTGCCCGTCCCGAAAAGAAAAAGCTTGTCGGCGGCTTGTTGCTCTCGGCGGCGCTGACATCTATGATTACCGGTATTACAGAGCCTCTTGAGTTTACATTCCTCTTTGTTGCGCCGGTTATGTATGCGGTACACTGTGTTCTTGCAGGACTTGCCTATATGCTTATGCATATATTCAACGTTGGCGTGGGAATGACATTCTCGGGCGGTGCTATTGACCTTACGCTGTTTGGTATTTTACAGGGAAATGAAAAAACAGACTGGATCTGGATTGTAATTATCGGTCTTGTCTATGCCGTAATTTACTTCTTTGTTTTCTACTTTATGATTACAAAGTTCAATTTCAAAACTCCGGGCAGAGAAGCAGATGACGAGGAAACAAAGCTCTATACACGTCAGGATATGAATGAGAAAAAGAACGGTACGGCGGCTAAGTCGGACGGCAGCTTCGACCGTGTAAGCGCGCTGATTGTTAAGGGACTTGGCGGAAAGGCAAATATTTCAGACCTTGACTGCTGTGCTACCAGACTGAGAATTACAGTGGTTAATTCCGATTCAGTTGACGACAGCCTGTTAAAGGCGAGCGGTGCTTCGGGTGTTATTCACAAGGGCAACGGTGTTCAGGTTGTGTACGGGCCTCAGGTATCTGTTGTTAAATCTCATCTTGAGGATTTCCTTGACAGTGCTGATGCCGCAAAGGTTGACGAGCTGCTCGGCGATACTGCCGTTACTGAAAGTGCGGCTGAGAAGCCTGCACAAGAGGCTGCTTCTGCCGACGAGGGCAACACTGAGGTGTTATATTCACACCTCACCGGAAAGGTTGTTGCACTTGAGGACGTTGAGGATCAGGTGTTCTCATCAAAGGTTCTGGGCGAGGGTATAGCCGTAGAGCCGACTGTGGGCAAGCTTTATGCACCGTGCGACGCGAAAATACAAAAGGTGTTTGACACAAAGCACGCTGTCAGCCTTGTGTCTCAAAGGGGCTGTGAGATTGTTCTTCACGTTGGTATTGATACGGTAAAGCTTCACGGTGAGCATTTTGAAACTCACGTTTCGGATAATCAGGATGTTAAAAAGGGCGATTTGCTGATTTCTTTCGATATAGACGGAATCAGAAAAGCAGGCTATAAAACAACAACTCCTATGGTTATCTGCAATACAGGCAGCTACGGCTCAATAACAGCAGTTGCATCAGGCAGTATTTCAGCAGGAGATAAGATTTTAGAGATAAAGTAAGAACTGAATCAGCTTTTTAGGATAAAACAAAAATGCCGGCAGACGTCGGCATTTTTGTTTTTGTAAATATGGTTATGTGAAATAAATTTCTGTGTGTCTGCGCCGCAGAGTTAAGAGTTAAGAGTTTTGAGTAAAGATAATTCGGAATGAGAAATTAAAGAATACTGTAAACAAGGTTGTAGGGAACTGGCTTGCCT
>DKZT01000053.1:4679-8344 GCA_002493755.1 Ruminococcaceae bacterium UBA7067 | reverse complement strand
TGTAGAGCATTGCAGTATATACGCTATCCCGGAACGGTCAAGACCGTTCCCTACGAACATTCTCGGAACAGAAACCCTTAAGTTGATAACATTGCTTGTTAAAGGGAGCTGTCAGCGAAGCTGACTGAGGGATTCGTTCGCTCTTATGAATTCCATTGGTTCGTATCATTTTAACATATACTATCTGTAATAAATTAAATTGTGATAAAAAACACGCTGTAACTACGCAGCGTGTTTTTAGTTAAAATTCTTACAAAAGGGTCTTCTCAAAAACGGTCAACGGCGTATAATTATATTTGACCGATACGGTCAACGGAGGGATACGTATGAACGAAAAATTTTTCTCATTACCGCCTGAAAAGCAGCAGGCGATACTCAACGCAGGCTATCGGGTGTTCTCGCAGAATTCCTATAAGAAAAGCCCGATGCAGGAAATTGCCGATACAGCAGGAATAAGCAAATCGCTGTTGTTTCATTATTTTAAAAACAAGCAGGAGCTTTATATGTATCTGTGGGACAACTGCGCAAGGCTGACAATAAAATATCTCACCGAGAGCGGCTGTTATGAGCAGACTGACCTGTTTGAAATGCTGTACAGGGGAATGAAGGCAAAGATGCTCATTATTAAGCGTTACCCGTATGTAGGAGCCTTTGTTATGAAGGCGTATTATGAAAAGGATCCTGACGTATGCCCGGAAATTCAGAAAAGCTTTGAGAAGTATAAGAGCATTAAGGCAAACAACACCCTTATAAACCTTGACCCTGAGCAGTTTATTCCCGGAATAGACTTAAATATGATGTACCGTGAGATGTATCTCGCGTCCGAGGGTTATTTATGGGAAAAGGTACAGCAGGGGAATATTAACTTTGACCTTATGGAGAAGGACTTTATCGAGCTGATTGATTTTTGGAAAAAGATATATTTAAGAAAGGATGACGGAAAAAATGAATGTAATTGAGATTCACGGACTTACAAAATTTTACGGTAAATCACGGGGAATTATTGACTTGAATTTATCGGTTGCAGAGGGTGATTTTTTTGGATTTATCGGTCCGAACGGAGCAGGAAAAAGCACCACAATACGCACCCTTTTGGGGCTGATAAGCAGTAACGGCGGCAGTGCGAAAATTTTCGGCAAGGATATAGTGTCGCAGAAAAATGAAATACTTGCCGAAACAGGCTATTTGCCGTCTGAAGCACTGTTTTACAGCGGTATGCGCGTTAAAGATGTTATTAAGCTTTCCGCCAATTTGCGCCGAGCCGATTGCAGGAGTGAGGCTGAAAGCCTGTGCGAAAGACTGGGACTTGATACCTCAAAAAAGGTTGAGCAGCTTTCGTTCGGCAACAGAAAAAAGGTTGCTATTGTCTGCGCCTTGCAGCACAAGCCGAGGCTTTGTATTCTGGACGAGCCAACGGGCGGTCTTGACCCGCTGATGCAAAGGGAATTTTTTGAAATACTTAAAGAACGCAATAAGCAGGGCGCTACAATTTTTCTTTCCTCGCATATTCTCTCGGAAATACAGAGAAACGCCAATAAAGCGGCTATAATACGCGAGGGCAGAATTATAGCAGACGGCAGCGTTGAGTCGCTCTCAAAAACGAATGCAAAGCGGGTGCATATTCAGGGTAAGGCTGATATTTCCGATCTCCCCGATCTCCGCGATTTACAGCAGAGTGAAAATGGAGTGAGCTTCCTGTACGGCGGCGATATAAATAAGCTGATTGCAGTGCTTTCAAGGCAAAATATTATTGATTTGTCGGTATCGGAGCCTGATTTGGAGGAAATCTTTATGCACTATTATCTGGACGGAGGTAAGGCACAATGACAATGATTAAGCACGAGCTGAAGCAAAGCCGAATTTCGCTTACGGTATGGACGTTATCAATAGGCTTTCTGCTGGCTGTATGTATATTTATGTTCCCTGAAATGAAAGGGCAAATGGACAGTGTAAGCGATATGTTCGCATCTATGGGCGGCTTTACCGAAGCCTTTGGTATGGACAAGGTGAGCTTCGGCACGTTTATCGGCTTCTACTCAGTGGAATGCGGCAATATACTCGGACTCGGCGGTGCATTTTTTGCGGCGCTGTGTGCTGTGTCAATGCTCGCAAAGGAGGAGAAGGAGCATACGGCTGAATTTCTGTTTGCTCATCCCGTAAGCCGTTTCAGAATTGTCAGCGAGAAGCTGTTTGCCGCAATAATTCAAATCCTTATCCTTAATGCTGTTATTTACGCCGCCGCAATTGGCTCGTCTGCGGCTATCGGAGAGGAAATTCCTTGGACTGAAATTACGCTTATGCATCTGGCAAATTTTATTATGCAGCTTGAGATAGCAGGAATATGCTTTGGTATATCTGCCTTTCTGAAAAGAGGAAGCTTAGGCGCAGGTCTAGGCGTTGCTATAATAATGTTCTTTTTAAATATCGTAGCCAATATTTCAGACAGCGCAAAATTTCTTAAATACATCACCCCGTTCGGATACGCAGACGGACCGGAAATTGCCAAGAGCCTTGAGCTTGACTGGAAGCTTGTTTTAATCGGAATGGCGATAGGAGTTATATCGGCGGCTGTCGGATACATTAAATACTGCAAAAAGGATATTTCATAAGTTAAAGGACGCTTCACATTGAGGCGTCCTTTTTAAAAATATATTAAAATTAAACAATCGCAGACGGCTCCGATATGTCGCTTTGCGGCTCGGTTGGAGCGTCTGTTTCGGGGATTGTCGGTGCTTCTGTCGGAGGGTCTGTCGGTGCTTCCGTTTCGGGAACGGTTGGCGCGTCTGTCGGCGGCTCGGTCGGTGGTTCTGTGGGCGGAGTTGTAGGCTCTTCAGTCGGAGCGTCTGTCTCCGCCTGCGTCTCTGTTTGCTTCTGAGTCGCTTCGGTAGCGGCTGAGGGTGAGGTCGGGGCGTTATTTCCGTTCTTGTTTCCCATAAACATAAATATAAAGACTATCGCCGCAACCACAACTATTGCCGCTATAACCGCAGTGGCTATAATAGCACCGTTGCCGCTTTTCTTCTTTTTCTTTGCCTGCGCAGGAATAAACGGAGATGGGGCAGGGGTGTATTCGTCAACAATCGGGGAATCGTAGCCGTCATTATATCTTGAAACATCATAACCGCAGTAGGGGCAAACGCTCTGCCCTCGGTTCAGCGGCTGGTTGCAGTTTGGACAAACCTTTCTTATGTAAGGCTCATTTGCACCGCTTTTCGCAGTATTGACTGTGTTCGGCTGCGTGCTTCTTTGCTCTGTATGTGCATCAGGTGACTGCGCCGAATGGCTGTATATGTTGTTGTCAGCGTCTGCACCTTTGCCGAAGTTATGTACGGCTGAGAAGTCAATCGGTTCCTCATCAAAATTATCGTCTGCGTATCCGTCATTGTAGTCGTTTTTTTCTTCCTCAACCCTCGCTCCGCAGTTAGAGCAAAAGCTTTCACCCTCCTTGATTGCGCAATTACACTTGCTGCAAAATCTCATAGCTATACCGTCCTTTCTGAGCTGTTCTTTGTACTATGCATACTATACACTTTATTTAATCTTGTGTCAAACGGAATAATGTCAAAGATTTTGCCTTTTTTGGCAAATTTACTTGACAAATTATTCAAGGCAGGCTATAATAGACAAAGTAATCACGCCACTTGCGGATGTAGCTCATCTGGTAG
>DKZT01000053.1:0-4381 GCA_002493755.1 Ruminococcaceae bacterium UBA7067 | reverse complement strand
GGTAGAGCGCCACCTTGCCAAGGTGGAGGTAGCGAGTTCGAGCCTCGTCATCCGCTCCATATTTTTTCTTCCGGATAGAGCTTGCTCTATCCTATTTTTATATCGTGGTGGAGCTTGCTCTATCCTGTTTTTATATTACGACAGAGGTGATAAAAATGGCGGCAGATTTGCATTGTCACACAAAATTATCTGACGGCAGTGTTCCTGTTGACGAGCTTATTATGCTCGCAAAGGGCAGCGGACTTTCAGCCATTGCGCTCACTGACCACGACACCTTCAGAGGTGTGGAAACGGCTCAGAGCTTAGGCGAGCAGGCAGGGATTGAGGTGATTCCCGGTGCTGAGGTTTCCTGCTTTGACAACAAAAGACACAGGCTTGTGCATATACTCTGCTATTACCCTGATAAGCCTGAGTTGTTCGACCCTGTATTTGACGCTATTGCACAGAGCCGAAAGAAAGAGGTAACTCTTGCGCTCGAAAAGATAATGAAGTATTACCCGATAACTCCGGAAATGGTTGAGCGCAGGTCACAGGGCAGCGTTACGATATTCAAGCAGCATATTATGCACACACTGCTCGACTGCGGCTATACCGATAAAATTTACGGAGAGCTTTATAAGGAGCTGTTCGGCTACAAAACAGGCATAGCGAGGACTAATATTGAATATCCGGACGTGTTTGAAATTCTTGATTTAATTCATCGGGCAGGCGGCGTGGCTGTGCTTGCTCATCCCTCTGTTTACGATTCACTCGATTTGCTTCCCGAGCTTGCCGCAAAGGGACTTGACGGAGTTGAATATAACTTCCCTCGCAGAAAACCGGGTGAGGATAAAATCATAGATGAAACTGCGCTGAAATATGATTTGATAAAAACAGGCGGAACGGACTTTCACGGCGGCAGTACAAGTCACGTTCACCCGATAGGCACCTGCACAACCGATGACAATCAGCTCATCAGGCTGAAAAAGCTGAAGAATTTAATTTGATAGGAGAGAGATAGATGAAATTTCAGTACAGACCAAGAGGTGTTTGCTCGCAGAGCATAGAGCTTGATATGGACGGCGACGTAATAAAAAGCGTTAAGTTTTACGGCGGCTGTAACGGAAATCTTAAGGGAATAGGCGCTCTTGTCAAGGGTATGACAGCGCAGGAGGTAATAAATCGCTGCGGAGGTATTCGCTGCGGTATGAAATCAACCTCTTGTCCCGACCAGCTTGCAAAGGCTCTTGAAAGCTATCTTGCAGAGAAATAAATCTGAATAAATTTTTACACTAAACAACAAAAACTGCGGAGAAGCTCATACTCTCCGCAGTTTTTTAAATATGTCTGCTATATTTTTAATCAGAAAGCTATTACACCCAGATGCTCCAGCAGGATTTTAGCTCCCATCAATATCAGAATAACGCCGCCTGCAATCTCAGCCTTTGTCTTGAATTTTGTTCCGAACAGGCTGCCTATCTTTATACCGACAGCCGAAAACAAAAATGTTATGACACCGATAAATGCTACGGCGTACCAAATATTTACATTGAGAAAAGCGAACGTTATGCCGACTGCAAGAGCATCAACGCTCGTTGCTATTGCAAGCAGAAGCATATTCTTGACATCCATTGCCGCCTCGGTTGACTCCTCCTCATCAGAAAGAGCCTCCTTTATCATTTTAGCTCCGAGCAAGAGCAGCAGCATAAAGGCTATCCAGTGGTCAAAAGCGGAAATGTAGTCCTTGAACCAGTAACCGCAGAAAAATCCGATAACCGGCATAAGCGCCTGAAAGCCGCCGAACCACAGTCCGGCTTTGACGCTGTGGCTGAGCCTTACGTTTTTAAGCGCAAGTCCCTTGCATATTGAAACGGCAAAGGCATCCATCGAAAGACCGACCGCAACCAGAAAAAGTTCTATAATTCCCAAATATATACATTCCTTTCAACGTGCGTGTAGCTTATATTTTACCGCCTTTTGCCTATATTGTCAATAATACTCAGAATTACATAAAATTATTGAAATTACGATACTAAAATGATATAATATTGACATATACCACAGGAGGTCTTAAATATGAAGTTTAAAAAAATGCTTATTCCGCTGTTTTCAATCATAGCTGTAATTATGTCTGTGTTCTCAGCCTCGGCGGCTGATTCGGGAAAGGCAATAATTCCGACAGGTGACGATACCAATGTGTTTCTTATTGTTGCGATTCTTGTTGCCGCAGTTGCTGTTGCTATCATAGTTATTGTTTTAGGTAAAAAGAACAACAAATAAAGCTTTACTGCACGGGAACGGCTTTTGCCGTTCCTATTCTGATAATTAAGGGTTGTGATTATGTGAACGAGCTTGATATTCTGAAGAATAATTACAGTATATTAGCCGCAAAAATACCTTTTGTGCCAAGGGTTGCTGTTGTCCTCGGCTCGGGTTTGGGAGTACTTATAAAAGAGCAGGACGTTGAATACAGCATAAGCTACGGTGAGCTTGAGAGTATGCCCGTGTCAACAGTTGACGGACACAGCGGCAGATTTATTTTTGCAAAAATAGGCGGCGTACCCATCGTAGCAATGCAGGGCAGAGTTCATCTGTATGAGGGCTACACGGCGCAGGAGGCTGTTCGCCCGATTCGCCTTATGGGTATGCTCGGCGCAAAAGGCTTAATCCTGACAAATGCGGCTGGCGGCATAAACAGGAGCTTTTCCTGCGGCAATCTTATGCTTATTACCGACCATATTTCAAGCTTTGTACCCTCACCGCTTATCGGCGAAAATTACGACAGGCTCGGTGTGCGCTTTCCCGATATGAGCGAGGTGTATTCAAAAAAGCTTCGTGAGCTTGCGTTAGCTTCTGCTGAAAAGCTTGGCATAGAGCTGAAGCAGGGCGTTTATGTTCAAGCATCAGGGCCGAATTACGAAACGCCTGCCGAAATAAAAATGTTCTCCGCTCTTGGGGCAGACGCAGTCGGAATGAGTACAGCCGTTGAAGCAACGGCGGCTGTGCATATGGGAATGACGGTTTGCGGCATAAGCCTTATTACCAATCCTGCCGCAGGCATAGGCGATAAGCCGCTTTGCCACGATGAGGTTAAGCGTGAAGCCGATAAGGCGGCTGACAGGCTGTCAAGACTAGTGGCGACAATTGTTAATAATATTTCTAATTATTAATATTGCTATTTATAAATGAATAGAAATCTTCTTTATCTTCTATTATATATTGGTGCAAAAATTTCAAATTCATACTCAAAGGAACAGAACAGTTTGGTTGCTCGGCAATCGGCCAGCACTTTTCTAATTCTAATTCGTTCAGTGTTTTGTCATCTTTAATTATTTTAAAGCAATCCTCTTCTGCAAGAGTTTTTCTTTGTTCGCTTTCTTGCGGGCTAATTTGACTTAGTGTAATATTCAAAATACTGATTGAAACAAATTCCGGTTTAGCCCCTAAGTTCAACCACCTGAACATACCTATTAATTTACTTTTTATAATAACCTTGTTATTCTTTTTTCTTCCAAACACGGCTTCTTCAGAAAGCTCTCGGTTTGTTGCAAATAAGATAATGTCATTAAAGGTGTATCCGTCTTGATAATCTTTCCAATCAGCAGAGCCGGATCCTGACGGAACAATTAATCCGGTTGAATTGTCAGCACGGGAACCTTGTCTTTGAAAGAATAAATATCCGTCTGATGTTATGGCTAATGTTGATACACCGATTTCGTTACTAAAATACTCATACGGCAAATTTAAGCTGTTATTTTGGCAACTGTAAGGTGGGTAAATATCAGGTGCTTCATCAGAGAAAAGCTTTACAGTAAAAATTTTGTTTGTAAGATATGTATTGTAATAATATCCCTTACAAAGCCTTATTCTTTTATCAGGATTTATTTCTCCAACGAGACAAAGCTTCTTATCATTGGTGAATTTCTTACCATTTTTCATCACATCTTTGTAATGAATGTATAAAAAGGGAAGAAGGGCATCAAAATTTACTTTTATGTATGAATTTGTTTTTTGAGTGGCTTGCCTGTCGATTGTGCATTCAAAATTATTGTTGCGTATACAATGTGAGATATCATTCTTGTACGCAACTACACCATTGTGAATGTTCTCAATTTCCCAGTCTTGTTCTTTAAGAATTTTTTCATAATCAATGTCATATTTTTTTCCATAGGTTTGATATTTTTTGAAAAAATAACTCTTAAAATCTGAAAATGAACCATAGCACTGCCAAAAAATATCTATTAGAGGCAACACTAACAGTGTTAAAGTTACGCTCTTATTTAATGTGTCATTAAGAAAACATAAAACAGCATAGATTAAAATGATAAAATTAATTGCCAGTGATATAATAGACGTTTTATTAAATTTAAATATATAGAGCAAATAACTAATAAGATTCTTA
>DKZT01000044.1:11743-37325 GCA_002493755.1 Ruminococcaceae bacterium UBA7067 | reverse complement strand
GAGCTTTGAGCATTGAGGTATTAATAAAAAGCTTAAACCCAACGACTCAAAACTCTCGACTCAAAACTCTAAACTAAATTATCGTTTAGCTTACCAAAGTTGATAACCATATATAAAAAATACCCCCGATTCGGTTTGAAAATTAACCTGATCGGGGGCTTGTATTATTTATTGAATTTTGCTTTACTCTGTGTCGGCTTCACTCTTGCTCTCAACCGCAAGCTTCAGCCTGCCTGTTATTTTCGTGAGCATTTTGGGAACAGGCACCCCCATTCTGCTCAGGTTTTCGAGTATCGACAGCAATTCGTTTATAATCAGCCATACAGTGACCACAAGTCCGAACAGCATTTTTACCTCAAACGAAGCGCCGATTTGCTCAAGACAGTACCTGATTATGAAGTCCACTCCGATTCCTACGCAAACCAAGGCGAGGTATCCAAGCTTTTTTATTATGCCCTTAACTCCTCTGCGGCTTGAAAGCTCGGCTTTAATAAATGCCGCCGACATTCCAGTGATATAATCAATTACCATAACGGCTACAAGCACCGCCAAGGGAATTGATATAATCTTAAAATAGGCAGATACTCCTGCTATGATTGCGGATATTACCGCAGTAATTACATTTTCTTTCATTCCATCACCTCAAATCTTAAGCTTGTTTACTGCCGCCGTAACCTCTGAAAGTACGGCGTTGCGGTCTGCCTTTGACTTCTTGAGGTTTGCAAGCTCCGCAAGAACGCCGCCTGCAAGCGCGGTAATAGTTTTTACTCCTGCGATAGCGTCAACCTCAAGCTTGTACTTTTGCTGAATCTCCACAGTAGCATTATATGTTCCTGTTCCGAAACCGTTTGTACTGTCAACCTTACTTTTTACAATGCCTAATTCATTTGCCGCACGAATAAGCGATTTGTAAGCAAGCACGCCGTTGTTAATGTCACCCTTCATAAAGTTCATCTCATCATCTCCGTTATCGTTGTAATTCTTGTCTGCAAGGCTCCAGTCGGGGCGGAAGTAGCCGTTGATTCTGCCGTCATAAAGATTGTAGGCTTTACGGCAGACAGTCGAGTATAAATTCGTGCCGTTTGCGTTGCCCTCAATCGTATGCACATATCCGTCAGACGTATATTCAACAACCGCAACGTGGTCGCTGAAGTATTTGTCAAAGCCTTCGTCTGTGTAGCTACCCTTGCCGTTCCAGCAGAATGAGATTATATCTCCCGACTGCGGTATAGTGCTGTGTCCCTCAAGCCACTTACCGAAGCCTGCGGCAACACCCTCGCGCGCTATTGAGCCTGCTCCTGCGCTTTTTACGATACATTTGCCGATTGCGCCTATGTCTGCGGCGCATTTTGATACAAATTCGGCACACCACGCAGTGCCGGGCGGATTGCCGAAATAATCGTTAAAGGTCTTACAGCCGTATCCGATGTAACCGACTGCGGTCGCAACGAAGCTTTCTCTGATATTTGCCATTTTCTCAGCTCACTTTCTTATTTCCTCCTTTGTGTGCAGTGTTTTCTCCTGATATTATTATAGAACAAATGTTCTGCTAATGCAATGGAATTAAAACTGCTGTTTCGTTTTTGAAACAGCGTGTCTGCTTATCGTACGAAAAGCCGCACACTCTCTTGATATAATATGTTAATTGTCAAATATTGTTATGTAGACAAAATGCAAAATATTTTTTTGTGCAATAATCACAATTTGAGGTTGCTTTTTTCTATTCCGAGAACAGCGTATAATTCATTAAAGGAAAATAACCGATTCATAAAAATGTTAAAATTAAGTAAATTATGGATACATTTATTTGTGAAAATGTATCTACTAAGATTTGGCGAGCTTGTGTAAATATCAAAACGACAAGGTGTTTCCGCTTTGAACGCAAGCGCAAATATATAAACCAGATCGGAGAATAATATGAATAAGAAATTTTTAACTGCCGGGGTGCTTGCAATGATTCTTGCATTTTCTCCTGTTGCGTCAGCATTGAACAGCGACGCACAGGCAAACTTTGAAAAAACATACGAACAGCTTGACAGCCTTGCATATTCGGGCGATGATTTGGGCGTTGTGTACTCAAAGGAAGGCACGACCTTCAAGGTCTGGGCGCCTACCGCCGAAAAGGTAGTGCTTAAGCTTTACTCAACGGGAAGCGACAGCGAGCAGGGCGCAAAGGCTCTTGCTCAGCACGAAATGGACTATGACAGCACAAACGGAGTGTGGTCTGTTACCGCAAAGGGCAACCTTGCAGGTGTGTATTACACATATGAGGTAACCGCAAACGGCAAAACTCAGGAAACAGGCGATGTAAACGCCAAGGCGGCTGGTGTGAACGGAGTGCGCTCAATGGTGTGCGACTTGTCGCTTACAAATCCCGACGGCTGGGACAGCGACAGCTTCAGCCGAGTAGACAAGCAGACGGACGCCGTTATATGGGAGGTTCACGTTAAGGATTTCTCGGCGAGCAAGACCTCGGGTGTCAGCGAAGAAAACCGAGGCAAATATCTCGCCTTTACAGAAACAGGAACTACCCTGAACAATGAGGGCGCAATAAAAACCTGCGTTGACTATCTTAAGGATCTGGGTATAAATTATGTTCAGATTAACCCGTTTTACGATTACGGCTCGGTTGACGAGGCAAGCGGCGATGAAAGCCAGTTTAACTGGGGTTATGACCCTGTAAACTACAATGTTCCCGAAGGCTCTTATTCCTCAGATCCGTATGACGGAAATGTGAGGATTAAAGAAGCAAAGGCAATGATTCAGGCTTTGCACAAGGCAGGAATCGGCGTAGTTATGGACGTTGTATATAACCACGTTTTCGACGCAGCCGAAAGCTGCTTTGATAAAACCGTTCCTGGCTACTATTTCAGACACAACGAAGACGGCAGCCTGTCTAACGGCTCAGGCTGCGGCAATGACACAGCCTCGGAGCGTGCTATGTACCGCAAATATATGGTTGATTCGGTTAAATACTGGGCGCAGGAGTATCATATTGACGGCTTCCGCTTTGACCTTATGGGTCTGCACGATGTCGATACAATGAATCAAATCAGAGAAGCTCTCGATTCACTTGAAAACGGCGAAAAAATCCTGATGTACGGCGAGGCTTGGCAGCTTTCGACCACAACGGACGCAACGCTTGCTACTCAGGGCAATATGGGCAAGCTCAGCGAAAGAATAGGCGCATTCAATGACGGAATAAGGGACGGCTTAAAGGGTAGCAACTTCAACCCGACTGAGGGCGGCTTTGTGCAGGGCGTAGGCTCAAGAGTAAACGTCAAAAACGGTATCTCAGCCGCAACAATGGATTGGGCAAAGCAGCCGAGCCAGACTGTCACCTACAATTCCTGCCACGATAATATGACTCTTTACGATAAGCTGGTTGCCTCGGTGCTCGGAACAGACGCTGACTACCGTGCAAGGGACGAAAAGCTTGTTGCTATGAACAAGCTTGCCGCAACTGCTGTGTTGACGGCTCAGGGAATGTCGTTTATGCTTGCAGGCGAGGAGATGGCGCGTTCAAAGGACGGCGACCACAACTCATATAAATCAAGCGTTGAGCTTAATCAGATTGACTGGGGCAGTCTTACAAAATACGGCGACCTTGTTAAGTACTATAAGGGTCTTATTGATTTAAGAAAGGCATATGCTCCGTTTACCTGTGATGACAACACGGCAATAGACAGGCTGTTGTTCTATAAAGAAACAGACAAGCATCTGCTCGGCTATATGTATCAAAATCCCGATGCCGATAAGCAGTGGGATAAGGTTATCTGCCTTATCAACAGCGGCGATGCTGCACAGGTTAAGCTTGAGGGTGAAAACCTGCCGAATGACTGGGTTGTTGTTGCAAACGCTGACAGCGCAGGCGTTGAGAAGCTTTCGGAGTTCTCGGGCGATACAGTAAGCGTAAGGGAGAGAGAGGCTCTGGTTCTTGTCGATAAGGCAAGCTTTGAAAAAGCTTCGCTCACGGCGGAAAAAACAAGCGTTGACTCACTTCCCGATACGGTGCTTGCAACAGAGCTTGCTCAGGGTGTTGCAGATAAAAGCAAAGAAAACGCGAAGAATGCAGTGCCTTATATTATGGGTGCGCTCGGTGCACTGATAACGGGCGCAGGAATTGCGTATCTTGTGAGAAGATGGCGCAAAAACAGAAAAGACTGAGGTAATTGGTTCGCTTTATATGCGAAAAATTATAAATTATTATTGCACATTATTAAAGGAGGATTTCATATGAAGTTCAAAAAAGCGATTGCTTTGGCTTTGTCGGCTATGATGGTTTCAACAGCCATTGCAATCCCGGTTAACGCTTCTGCTGCTGTTACCAACAAGTATGAGGTTGAAGCGGCAAAGCTCGACAAGCTGGCGTATTCGGGCAATGACCTCGGAGCTACCTACACTCCGGAGGCTACAACCTTTAAGGTTTGGTCGCCGACAGCGTCAAAGGTTGAGGTTAAGCTCTTTGCCACAGGCTCTGCATCTGAGTCAAAGGCTGCCGGAAAAACTGACGTTATGGGTCAGTACGAAATGACCTATGACGAGACAAACGGCGTTTGGTCTGTAACACTTGAGGGTGACTACAAGAATGTATATTATGCATATCTTGTTTCAACAGGCAGTGCAAAGCCGGTTCAGACAGGTGACATCTACGCTAAGGCTGCCGGTATAAACGGAACAAGAAGCATGGTTGTTGACCTCGACAGCACCGACCCTAAGGGCTGGGAAAATGATGCATATCAGCTCGTTGCTAACCAGACAGACGCAAACATCTGGGAAATTCACGTTAAAGACTTCTCTTACAGCGAAAGCTCAGGCGTAAGTGAGAATAACCGCGGAAAGTACCTTGCTTTCACTGAGAAGGGTACAACCTTAAACGGCGAGGGTAAAATTTCTACCTGCGTTGACTACTTAAAGGATATGGGCATTAAGTATGTTCATATCAACCCGTTCTACGATTTCGGTTCAGTTCAGGAGACCGGTCCTCAGACTCAGTTCAACTGGGGCTATGACCCGAAGAACTACAATGTTCCGGAGGGTTCATATTCTTCAAACCCGTATGACGGTAATGTAAGAATCAACGAGGTTAAGCAGATGGTTATGGCTCTGCACGATGCAGGCATCGGCGTTATTATGGACGTTGTTTATAACCATACTCACGAGAAAAGCTCCTTCTTCAACAAAACCGTTCCAAACTATTATTACAGAATTTACAACAGCGGCGTATGGGCTAACAACTCAGGCTGCGGCAATGATACCGCTTCTGACCACGCTATGTTCAGAAAGTTTATGATTGACTCTGTTATGTACTGGGCGCAGGAGTACCATATTGACGGCTTCCGTTTCGACCTTATGGGACTTCACGATGTTGAGACAATGAACCAGATTCGTTCAAACCTCGACACAATCAACCCTGACCTCATTATGTACGGCGAAGGCTGGAATATGACAGGCTCAGACAAGCAGTATAACTATCCGCCTATGGCTAACCAGACAAATGCCGCTACTCTCAGCAGCAGAATCTCTTACTTCAACGATCAGTTCAGAGACGGAGTTAAGGGCAGCGTATTTGAAGCAACAGGCAAGGGCTTCCTCCAGGAAGCCACAAAGTCAAATATGGGCGGCGTTCTTAACGGCATAATGGCTAATGTAAAGGGCGGCAACTGGAAAGCACAGACTCCTGAGCAGACTGTTTCATATGTTGCCTGCCACGATAACTTCACTCTTTATGACAGACTTGTAGCTTCAATGAAGGGCGAGGTTAACGAGTTCTATTCCAACAGATATGATGACCTTGTTCAGATGAACAAGATGGCTGCAGCTCTTGTTTATACATCGCAGGGTGTTCCGTTTATCCTTGCAGGTGAAGAGTTTGCAAGAACAAAGTACGGCGACCACAACTCATACAAGTCAAGCCCTGAAATCAATAAGCTCGACTGGAATCGTCTTGTAGATTATGCAGACCTTGTTTCATACTACAAGGGTATGATTAAGCTCAGAGAAACATATGCTCCGTTCAGAGATGCAACAGGCGATGTTGTAAATAACAAGATGAAGGTTGTATCACCCGGTAAGCTTCCTAACGGTGTTCTGGTTTATACAATCACTGACGACACAGCAATCTGGAAGAACGTTGCAGTTCTCTTCAACAGCTCAGATGAAGAGCAGACAGTTACATTGCCGGGCACAGGACTTCCGCAGAACTGGGTAATCCTCGTTGACGGCGAGAGTGCAGGCGTAAACAGCCTTGGCGAAATCAACACAGGCGCTGAAATCACAATTCCTGCAAAGACATCATACGTTCTTGCTGATAAGGCAAGCTACGAGGCTTCAGGCATAAAGACAGAAACAGGCAAGGTTGTTGTTAAGCACGTTGATACCTACACAGGCGAAGTGCTTAAGCAGATGACAATCACAGACGACTACGGCAAGAATTACGTTACAGCAGTAGATTCTACACTTGCAATCGACTACGATCTGGAGGCAACTCCTGCAAACGCAGAGGGCAAATTCTCTGCTGACACTCAGACAGTACAGTATAACTACATTCCATACACACTCAAGGCTTACAGCCTTAAGGGCAACGGCGACGCTGCTTCACTGATCGACTCTGTTCAGGTTCAGAAGCATGTATCAGGCTTTGATGTAAACTTCACAGAAGATCAGAAGAAGCTTGCAGACGTAAACTTTGACGATGAATTAAATGCAAATGACGCTATCCTTTATCAGAAGGTTGTTCTTGATATGCCGGTTAATGGCGTTGGCTCGGTTACAACAAAGTATATTGATGCAGATACAGGCGAAGAGATTTCAAAATCAGTTGTAACAAGAGGCAGAGCAGGCAGTGAATACACAACAACTACACCTGCTATCAAGCTTTACGTACTTGACGAAACAATGCTCCCTGATAATGCACAGGGCTTATACTCCAACGGCGAAAAGACCGTAACTTATGCTTACAAGCTCAACGCAGTTAAGAGATTTGTTCACGTTAAGCTTCTTGACGGTCAAACATGGGTACCGAACCTCTATGCTTGGGATACAACAGGCGACTATCTCGGCGGATGGCCTGGTACAGCAATGGCTGACGAGGACGGCGACGGCTGGTATGACATTCAGGTTAACACAACAGATGGTACCTACAACTGGATTATCAACGACGGCGGCGGCAACCAGACCGTAGATAACGAAAACGCAGACAGCGACCTGTGGGTAGTTATGAAGGTTGCAAAGCCGAACAAGGGACCGGCTGACAGCGAATATACGGTTTATACTTATAATCCGGACATTGCTAACTAAGCTACCAAGTGACGGCTTTATTAGTCATCTGAATATTAACAGGGCATTAAAACAGGCTCATTGCGAAAGCAATGAGCCTGTTTTGAATCTGATAAAGCCTATAATCCGGATTAAATATAATAACAATTCACATTCAACAGCTTGACATAACTTTAACAATGTACTACAATATATACGAAAAATTAATTTTACGGAGGTAAAAAATTATGGGTCGTTTACAGGATAAAGTGGCAATCATCACAGGAGGAAACTCAGGTGTCGGTGCGGCAACAGCCATTCGCTTTGCCGCAGAGGGCGCAAAGGTTGTAATCAGCGCACGCCGTCAGGCACAGCTTGAGGAGGTAGCCGCTAAAATCAGAGAAGCAGGCGGAGAGGTTCTTCCCGTTGTAACCGATATTTCAAAGGCGGAGGACGCTAAAAACCTTGTAGCCAAAACAATCGAGGCTTACGGCAAGCTCGATATTCTTGTCAATAACGCAGGTGTGCTTGAGGAAGGCCTGAAGCCGATTGACAGAGTAACAGACGAGGATATGAACCGCATTATCGACATTAACACGAAGGGAACAATGTTCTGTATGCGTGAGGCGACTGTTGAAATGGCAAAGGCAGGCGGCGGAGCGGTTGTAAATGTGGCTTCAGTAGCAGGCGTTGTCGGCTGTGGCGGTGCGGCTTATGTTGCTTCTAAGGCGGCAATTATAGGTATCACTCGCCACACGGCTCTGCGTTTTGCAGGAAAGGGCATTCGCTGTAATGCAATCTGCCCGGGTACAATCGTAACCCCGATGGTAGCAAGTATGAAAACTCAGGTTCTTGACGCTGATATGATGGGCGCAATGGCTAAACACAGCGATATGGCTGTTCCGCCGTGTATGCCCGAGGACGTTGCGAATATCATTCTCTTCTTTGCCAGCGACGAATCACGCGCAATAACCGGTCAGGCTATCGTTACGGATTTTGGCAGTACGCTCTGATTGAGAATAATCGGCGGTTATCTGCTCAGTATAATACAGGTGATATAATTGTACGATGTAATAATAATCGGCTCGGGTCCGGCAGGACTGTCAGCCGCGCTTTACGCTAAAAGGGCAATGCTCGATACACTTGTTATTGAGAAAATGCCCTTAAGCGGCGGACAGATAATAAACACAAGCGATGTAGACAACTATATCGGTATGCCCGGTGTCGGCGGCTTTGAGCTTGCGCAGGCGTTCAGACAGCACGTAGACAGATATGATGTGCCGTTTAAAACAGCAAATGTTTCAAGGATTGAGGATAACGGAGAGTACAAAACCGTTATTATTCAAGACGGCGAAAGACTTGACACGAGAACGGTGATAATTGCAACAGGCGCAAAAAACAGCACTCTTGGCGCAATCGGCGAAGCAGAGCTTACAGGCAGGGGAGTGTCCTACTGCGCAACCTGTGACGGCGGATTTTATAAAAACAAGATAACGGCAGTTGTCGGCGGCGGTGATGTTGCGCTCGAGGATGCAATCTATCTTAGCCGAATCTGCAAAAAGGTCTATGTAATCCATCGCCGTGACGAATTCCGAGGGGCTAAAATTCTGGCGGATAAGGTTAAAGCTCTTGAAAATATCGAAATACTTTGGAACACAACGGTTGAAAGGCTTAACGGCTCGCAAAGGCTTGAAAGTGTTGAAATCAGGAATAAGCTGAGCGGAGAGCTTAGCACACTGAGCCTTGACGGCTTGTTTATAGCAGTCGGTACAGTGCCGAACAGCACCGTAGCGCAGGGAATAGCGGAGCTTGACAGCGGCGGCTATATAATAGCTGACGAAAGCTGTAAAACAAGCGCAGACGGCATTTTTGCCGCAGGCGATGTCAGAACAAAGCAGGTGCGGCAGGTGATAACAGCCGCCGCAGACGGCGCTTTCGCAGTATACAGTGCAGAAAAGTATCTGGCGGAAATGAGTTTTTAGTTTTGAGCTTTGGGTTTTGAGTGTAGAGTTTTGAGTTTTGAGTTTAGAGTTTAGAGAAACCCGAAACGAGGTCTTAGGGAACACTCATGAGTGTTCCGGCTCGAGCCGATGAATGTTATACTCTATTCTAACTTTGTAGAACATTGCAGTAACTGCGTCTATCCCGGAACGGTCATGACCGTTCCCTACGAACTCTCTACCCTGATACGAAATTTATCTCCACAAAAAACAGCGGTGATTATGTTCGTGCATAATCACCGCTAAAGTTATTTTAGAGCTTATCCTAATTCAATCATCTTATCAATACAGCGCCTTGCCTGCCTTATTGTTTCGTCATCCATAACCATCTCTTCGCCGCTGATACCCTGAACGCAGTTTAATACATCAACAAGGGTTGTTACCCTCATATTCCTGCACATAAGCTTTTGCGAGAGATAGTAAAAACGCTTGTCGGGGCACTCATACTGTAAATGCTCGGCTATGCTTAGCTCAGTGCCGATGATGAATTCCTTTGCATCCGACTTCTTTGCAAAGTCCATAATAGCCGAGGTTGAGCCGATGAAGTCTGCGCCCTCGCACACTGACGGCTGACATTCGGGGTGAACAAGCAGAAGTGCGTTCGGGTGCTGTGCTCTTGCAAGCTCAACGTCCTTTTTGTCAACGCTTGCGTGAGTCGGACAGCCGCCGTTTAACAGCTTGATGTTCTTGTTCGGAATCTGCTTTGCAACGTAATCTCCGAGGTTGCAGTCGGGAATAAACAGAATATTGTCGTTCTCAATCTTATTTACAATTTTAACGGCTGAGGATGATGTAACGCAGACGTCGCATATTGTCTTAAGCTCGGCAGTTGTGTTTATGTATGCTACAACAGTGTAGTCGGGGTACTTCTGCTTAACAACAGAAATAATTTCACGATCCATCTGCTCTGCCATCGGACAGCCTGCATCGGGATTTACAAGATAAACCGTCTTGTCGGGTGAGAGAAGCTTGACTGTTTCAGCCATAAAGCGCACGCCGCACATTATAATTGTCTTTTGCGGCGCCTTGCTTGCCATCACGCTTAATTGGAACGAGTCGCCCGTGTAGTCGGCAACCTCCAGAATCTCGTGCGCCTGATAGCTGTGAGCGAGAATACAAATGTCCTTTTCCTTTTTGAGTCTGATAATTTCTTCCTGAATATCTTTAATCATCTTAAAACCCTCCGGTTAAAACCTATTGGTTTGATATGTTAAATAAAATATACGATACAAGCAAGCTTTTGTCAATACCTGTCGCTAAGGCTTAAACATTAAAGCGGAACAGCACAACGTCGCCGTCTTTCATAACGTATTCCTTGCCCTCGCTGCGCACAAGACCCTTTTCCTTAGCCGCAGTCATTGAGCCGCACTCAATCAGATCGTCATAGGCAATAACCTCTGCTCTGATAAAGCCGCGCTCAAAGTCTGTGTGAATCTTACCTGCCGCCTGAGGTGCCTTAGTACCCTTTTTAATCGTCCACGCACGAACCTCCTGCTTGCCTGCCGTGAGGTAGGAGATAAGACCCAAAAGCGAGTAGCACTCGGTGATAAGCCTGTCAAGACCCGAGCTTGAAAGTCCCATATCCGCTAGGAACATTTCCTTTTCTTCCTTGTCCATATCGGCGATCTCTTCCTCAAGTCCTGCACAAATCGGCAGTACGCCTGCGTGTTCCTCAGCGGCAATTTCCTTTACCTGTGCAAGATACTTGTTGCTTTCAATTCCGTTTGAGAAGTCCTCGTCGCTCATATTTGCGGCGTAGATAATCGGCTTGTTTGTCAGCAGTGCAACGCTTGACAAAAGCTCCGCTTCCTCTTCGTTGCACTCAACGCTCCTTGCCGACTTGCCCTCGTTTAATGTGTCAAGCACTCTCTTGAAGAAGTCAAGGTCAGCCTGATATTTCTTGTCAGCCTTGATAAGCTTCTGTGTTTTGTCAATTCTGCGCTCAATCATCTCAACATCAGAAAGCACAAGCTCTAAGTTGATTGTTTCAATATCACGCTTCGGGTCGATGCTGCCCTCAACGTGAACAATATCGTCATTTTCAAAGCAGCGCACAACGTGAACGATAGCGTCACATTCTCTTATGTTGCTCAGAAACTTGTTTCCGAGTCCCTCACCCTTTGAAGCGCCCTTTACAAGACCTGCAATATCAACAAATTCAATAGTAGCAGGCGTGTATTTGTCCGGGTCGTACATCTCGGCAAGCTTGTCAAGACGCTTGTCGGGAACTGCGACAACGCCGACATTCGGCTCAATAGTGCAGAACGGGTAGTTTGCCGACTGCACTCCAGCATTTGTAATAGCGTTAAAAAGTGTACTCTTGCCGACATTCGGCAAGCCAACTATACCTAATTTCATTTTATTCGTCCTTTCGATATGTTCGATATAAACTCTGATATATAATTATATCAAATCCTTTCGACAATATCAATCAAAATATCGCAGAAACCGCATACAGCACCGCAACTATCACAGGCTGATGCACAACATAAATTTCAAGCGAATGTCTGCCCAGAAAAGCAAGCGGTCTTACTCTCAGCGGCTTGAGGAATGACGGAAAGCCCTTTTGTAATCCGAGCCTGCCGAGAAAACAGCCGCACAGAAACAGAAACAAATGAGGAATGAGGGGAAAGTAGTCGGCTGAAAAAAAGGTGGCTGACGGAAAGCCGAGAAAAGCAAAAATATCGCTTGAATAAAGGAAAGAGGGCAGGGAGCAAAGCCTGAACTGCTCAAGCCCGAGGTAACCTCTCGGAACGCCCCAAAGCAGAAAATATAAAATCAGGCAGACGGCTGCGCCTGCAAGCGGCGGTATGTGCGACAAAGGCTTTTCAAGCAGAGCGTAAATAATCATAGAAAGCGACAAAAGATGAAGTACGCCGAAATAGATTTCGTTTCCGGGAGTGACAAACACCGTGACAAGCGTTACGGCTATGGCGATGAGCAAAAGCCGAACACCACGCTTAAAATTGCTCCTCGACAGCGAACAGCATACACCCGATATTAATATAAAAGTAACAGCTATAAGCGGCTCAAACGGAGTTGTAGCTATGTAAGCCGCCGTTCCCCAGTCCATACCGAACAGGAAAGCCGCACTGTAAAAAACGTGGTAAATAACCATTGCGATTAAGGCAAGACCTCTCAGCTCGTCCAGCATATTCAGGCGTTTTGATAAATCCTTTTTGGCAAATAAAGCTTTAAAATCAAAAATAGCAATACCTCCCTTTTCAAATTCCTCAATTTAAGATATAATAAGTAAAGCTCTTGTTTTACTCACTTTGTATGACAAGTATAGCATTAATGCAGTTATTTTTCAATTAAAAGGGGACAGTAAAATGAACGAATACAAAATAGGCGATACCTATAAAACGGAAGCAGTAGTAAGCGAGGAAATGCTCGCCTGCAATGTCGGCAGCGGCAGTCTGAGAGTGTACGCAACGCCGATGGTTGTTGCTCTTATCGAAAAGGCAGCGGCAGAGATGGCGCAGACCCTTGTTGACGAGGGCATCACAACTGTAGGCACAAGAATTGCTATTGACCATGTCAGCGCAACGCCGCTCAGCGCAAGAGTGTGGGCAGAGGTAACGCTAAAGGAGCTTGACGGCAGGAAATTTGTGTTTGATGTAAGCGCATATGACGAAAAGGGACTTATCGCAAAGGGCGAGCACGAGCGTTTTGCGGTCAAGAGTGAAAGCTTTCAAAAAAAGGCAGATGCGAAGCTTGCGGAGCAAGCTCCGCAGAGTTGAGAGTGAAGAGTGAAGAGTGAAGAGTGAAGATGAATTCGTAACGAGTTTGTGAGGTCATAGGGAACGGTCTTGACCGTTCCTGTTCGCTCTGCTGAATGTTTGAGCGTGCAAAGCCTTACCCATCGATTTGACTGGATTTTACCGCAAGGAGAAGAATATGAAAAGTAAATACAAAATAGTGCTTTTTGATTTGGACGGCACGCTCAGCGAATCGGCGCAGGGAGTGCGGATATGTATTGAAGCGGCTTTGCAGAAGATGAATAAGCCGATTCCCGACCTGTCCGATTACAGCCTGTATGTCGGACCTCCCTTACTCACAACCTTTCGCAGTCTTTGCGGACTTAGCGATGACGAAGCGATAAAGGCTATTGAGCTTTACCGTGAGGAGTACGAGCAGAGAGGAAAATACGAAAACTATCAGTACAGCGGTATGCGTGAGCTGATTGTCGCACTTAAGAACAGCGGCGCAGTCACAGCTGTTGCAACCTCAAAATACGAGCCTTTTGCGAGATGGGTTGTTGATTATATCGGACTTGACTGTGTTTTTGACGCTGTGTGCGGCTCAACACTTGATGGCAAGCGAAAGGAAAAGGCTGATATAGTCCGTTATGCGGCTGATACCTTAGGTGTGGAAATTTCAAAGCAGACAATCTGCCTTGTCGGTGATACAAGCTTTGATGCGGCAGGAGCAGTGAAAGCAGGCTGTGATTTTGTCGGCGTGAGCTATGGCTTCGGCACGGTACAGCAGATAAAAGAAGCAGGCGGCGAGAAAATCGCCTCAAGCGTAGCCGAGCTTTACGATTTCCTTTTTGAATAAGCGCAGCCTCATAATCCCGGGTTATACGGCATATATTTTCCTATATGCTGTTGGGAGAGAGCGCAATGTTCATTACAAAGAAAATAACAAAGAAGGCTGTTTTTATCGCAGTGCTGGCTGTGTTGCTCTGTTTTGTCGTTCTGCGCGTTACCGTGTGTTCGCACCATATGCAGACAACCGCAGTGTGCGATATAGGCGAATACAGCCTTAAGGCTGAAACTAACGAGGATTGTGTCGCTTTTCTGCGTCAGTTCGGCTGGGAGGTTGAGCAGAACCCTGCTGAGCTTGGAACGGTCACGATTCCGAGCAGTTTTAATCAAACATACAGCCGTTACAATGAAATCCAGCTTAAGCAGGGACTTAATCTGCTTGATTATGCAGGCAAGGAGTGCAAAAAGGTGAGCTACACGGTAACGAATTATCCCGACAAGGAGCAAAGAGTGAACGCAAATCTGCTTATATACAACGGCTGCGTTATAGGCGGCGATATTTCAAGCGTTGCGCTCGACGGGTTTATGCACGGCTTTATGCAGGAGTGAAAAAAGTATGGAAAGGCTTGACAAAATAATATCTCAGCGCACACAGCACACAAGAAGCGAGATAAAAAAGCTTATCAAAGACGGCGCAGTTACGGTTGACGGCGAGGTGTGCCGCCTGTGTGATAAAAAGCTCGACTTAAGCTGTGAAATAGAAATCAACGGCGAGCCGATAGGCGAAAGGTATCTGTATCTTATGATGAACAAGCCTGAGGGTGTTGTGTGCGCGGTGAGGGACAACACCTGCCGAACCGTTATAGATATTCTGCCGCAGGAGTTTTGCAACAGGGGCGTTTTCCCGGCAGGGCGGCTCGACAAGGACACAACAGGGCTTCTGATACTGACGAATGACGGTGATTTTTCACACAGAATTATGTCGCCTAACAAGGAGATTGAAAAATACTATATAGCCGAAACGGACAAGCCACTGAGTGATGAGAGTATAAAAATGTTTGAGCAGGGGATAATATTCCGCGACGGCACAAAATGTAAAAGCGCATTCGCCGAGAATCTTGAAAGAACAGAAAACTATCGGGTCGGCGTTAGAATCAGCGAGGGCAAATATCATCAGGTTAAAAAAATGCTCGCGGTCTGTCAGGTAAATGTATTAAAATTAACAAGAATTTCCATCGGTTCTTTGTCACTGGACGTTAAGTTGCACAAAGGAGAGTGTAGGAAATTATCAAATGTTGAAATTGAACAAATTTTATTCGGCAAGTTAAACTAATTTAAGATAAGATATTTTGTGGTGTATGAGAAATATATAAAAAACAACCCCAATATTTAGTGAAAAAAATAGTAGCAACTTTTATGAAAATCTGGTATATTATTATACGTAAGAAAAATTACCCGGATTCGTGTTTTTGGGTCGGGTAACAGGAGGTATTAGTTATGGCAAATGTATCACTTAGACACATCTACAAGATTTATGACGGAGGAGTAACAGCAGTTTCGGACTTCAACCTTGAGATTGAGGATAAAGAATTTATTATACTTGTTGGTCCTTCAGGTTGCGGTAAGTCAACTACTCTTCGTATGATTGCAGGTCTTGAGGACATCAGTAAGGGCGAATTATATATCGGCGACAAGCTTGCAAACGACGTTGCCCCGAAGGACAGAGATATAGCAATGGTATTCCAGAACTACGCTCTCTATCCGCATATGACTGTTTATGATAATATGGCTTTTGGCCTTAAGCTTCGCAAAACACCGAAGGATGAAATCCGCCGCCGTGTTGAAGAGGCTGCAAGAAGCCTTGAAATCGCTCATCTTCTCGACAGAAAGCCGAAGGCTCTCTCGGGCGGTCAGCGTCAGCGTGTTGCTCTCGGTCGTGCTATCGTTCGTGACCCGAAGGTATTCCTCCTTGACGAGCCGCTTTCAAACCTTGACGCTAAGCTCCGTGCTCAGATGAGAACAGAGATTTCCAAGCTCCACCAGAGACTCGGCACAACCTTTATCTACGTTACCCACGACCAGACAGAGGCTATGACAATGGGTACTAGAATCGTTGTTATGAAGGACGGTATCATTCAGCAGGTTGATACACCGCAGAACCTTTACGATCATCCGTGCAACGAGTTCGTTGCAGGCTTCATCGGCTCACCGCAGATGAACTTCATCGAGGCAAAGCTCGGCAAGCAGGGCAACGATTACACACTCTCATTTGATAAGAATGTTATCAAGGTTCCGGCAAACGGTATGAACATTGACAGCTATGTTGGCAAAGACGTTATTTTCGGTATCCGTCCTGAGAACGTATATGATGACGCTGAATATATCGCAGCTCACAGCAACGGTGTTGTCGAGGCTAACGTTGACGTTACTGAGCTTATGGGCGCTGAGATTTATCTCTACTTAAGTATTGCAGGTATTCCGCTCACAGCTCGTGTAGAGCCGACATCAAAGGCTAAGCCCGGCGATAAGGTTAAGATTGCTCTTGACGTTAACAAGATTCATATCTTCGATAAGGAAACAGAGCAGACAATTTCAAACAGATAATTAATTGTACTTAAGAATCCCTGCCGCACAGCTGCGGCGGGGATTTTTCGGCATACACACAAGGAGCGATTCGCTCCCGACTGCCTCATTTTAACAAACCGCAAGCGTGAATTTGCAGGCGGCTCTTTATTATTTTGTCGACTGAAAGCATAAAGTGTTAAATTTATTATATTTCTAAATTTTTTTACAAAAGAAAAAAATTTTTATTTATTATTATAATGCAATTTGTCTAAAATTTGTGTAAAATGTATATAGTGAAAAAATAATGATGTCTGCACAGTGTTTACAAGTGAATTGTTAATATTTTGCAGGTAAATTTTTATGCGAATTAACTATGAATTAACTATTACATTCAAGAATTGAGGGGTCACAAAATGTCGAACAGATTATTTCAAGGTGTTATTCATCAAATGGGAGATGCCATTGACAGAACTATCGGCGTTGTTGATGAAACATCGGTAGTTATCGCTTGCAGCGAGCTTGGCAGGGTCGGCGAGGTTATTGAGAGCATTAATCCCGATACTCTTTCGTCGGTAGCTCCGTTTGTTATTAACGGACAAACCTTTAAATCTTTCGGTAACAATGTTTCCAGACCGGAATACGCAGTGTTTGTATCGGGCAATGATGAATGTGCTCAGAAATATGCTCAGGTGCTTGCTGTTTCGCTCAGCGGCATAAAGCAGTATTATGACGAGAGATATGACAGAGGAAACTTCATTAAGAACGTTATCCTTGACAATATACTGCCCGGCGATGTTTATCTTAAGGCAAGAGAACTGCATTTTAATAACGATGTTACAAGAGTTTGTATGCTCATTAAAATAACCACAAAGACCGATATTTCGGTTTATGATGTTGTTCAGAACCTGTTCCCTGATAAGACAAAGGACTTCGTTATCAATATTAATGAAACCGATATTGCGCTTGTTAAGGAGATTCGAGCAGGAATTGATTCAAAGGATCTTGAAAAGCTTGCCGGTTCAATAGTTGATACATTGTCGAGCGAGTTCTACACCCACTGTGTTATCGGCATAGGAACAACGGTTACAGGCATAAAGGATCTTGCACATTCCTTTAAGGAGGCACAGGTTGCCCTTGAGGTAGGCAAGGTATTTGATACGGAAAAAACTATCGTATGCTACGATAACCTCGGCATCGCAAGACTTATCTATCAGCTTCCGACCACACTTTGCGAAGCATTCTTAAGAGAGGTATTCAAGAAAGGCTCAATCGAGGCTCTTGATCAGGAAACACTGTTTACAATCCAGCGCTTCTTTGAATACAACCTCAATGTGTCTGAGACATCAAGAAAGCTGTTTGTTCACAGAAACACTCTTGTTTACAGACTTGAAAAAATCAAGAAGCTTACGGGTCTTGATTTGCGTGAATTTGAGGACGCTATCGTGTTCAAGGTAGCCTTGATGGTTAAGAAGTACCTGACGGCAAGTCCGGTTAAATATTGATTTATTTTGATTTCATCACATTTGTCATATTTTTTCATTTTTCACTTCCTTGGATTGTTTTTAAACAATCACAAAAAACAGGCGAACGCAAGCTCGCCTGTTTTTTGATAGGATAGAATTAAAACGACGAATTTGATGACAGAGCTTGCCTATGAGAATATTTGGCTTTCAACCGGCGAAATAAACGGAACATATACGGTGAATTAAATGAATGTAAAAGATATTGACCCGTGCGATAAATCATATCCTCAAAAATTAATTGAAGCGTATGGCGATTATGTAACGCCCGGTGTTAAAACAACAGAAGAGCTTATCAGGGAATGCGATAATAAATACGGTCTTACGCAGGTTGAATTTACTGAGCTTGACGATATTGCACTAAGCCACTTCAGGTGCTTTGAAGAAACGCTGTGTAATCTCGGCTGTATGTGTGACAGACCTGATTATAAGTATTATTTATTGGAAGATAATCCGTCAACAAGGGCATTTTATGATGATTATTATAGCTCGTTTAAGGATTACTATCGGCTCACAGGTAAGACTTGCAAAATTGCCGTGTTTTTTGAAACAGTCAGCGTAAAATATGGTTCTTGCTCGTCAATGCTTGAATTTATGCTTAATATATTGAAGGGTGTGTCTCAAGCTGATGTTGACAGTAAGAGTTGGGAATATTTTCACTATCTGAATAATTATTATATGCTTGATTGTATTGCTGAGGGAATATAATTCAACGGCAGAAAACAATATCTGCAAATTCAATAATAGTCAAAATCACCGTAATTCGGCTTAAACGCAAGCCATGTTACGGTGATTCTCTTCACATTTATAATCTTATTTTTCGGTTATAGCTCAAACTCAACCCCATACTCTCTTGCCCAAAAGTCAAGCTGAATTATATACGCCAGAATCTGCGGCGCACGCATAAGCTGACCGTACCACGGCGAGCTGATATTGTCGGGATGCTCTATTATTTCCCGAACTCCGTCAATATCAATGAGCTGAGTCACAATACTGTCCTTGCGTGAAAGAACATCAAGCACACCTCGGCTGACAAGCTGCATATATATGGGGTTGTGCGTTTTCGGGTAAGGACTTTTTTTGCGCCAGACTATTTCCTGCGGCATAAGACCGTCAAAGGCTGTGCGCAGTATACCCTTTTCACGTCCGTCAAGAGCCTTAAGCGCCCAAGGCATATTGTAAGCATATTCGACTATTCTGTAATCGCAAAACGGCACTCTGACCTCAAGACCGCTATACATTGAAGATCTGTCCTTGCGCTCAAGCAGACATTGCATAAACCAGTAATAGTTCAGCACAAACATTTCACGCATTCTTGAATCAAGCCGTGTGTCGCTTTTCAGCTTGTCGGTGCTGTTTACAGTGTCGAGGTACTTCTGTGCGGCGTATTCCTCTCCGCCCTTTAGTATGCCCTTTTTCAGAATGCTTCGCCTTATGCGGCTGTCACTACTCCAAGGGAACGACTGTCTGAATAGAATTTCCTCATTGTGATACCAAGGGTAGCCGCCGAAAAGCTCGTCAGCACATTCGCCCGACAGTGCAACGGTAAAGTCCTTCTTAACCTCACGGCAGAATAGCAGCAGTGAGGAATCAACATCAGCCATAGGCATTAAATCTCTCGACTTTACCGAATCATACAGAGCATAATACAAATCGCTGTTTGAAAGCACAACGCTGTGATGGCGGCTGTCGATAAAATCGCTCATCAAGCCGATATAGTCAGAGTCCTTGTTCGGCTGGAAAAGGCTTTTCTTAAAATACCTGTCGTTGTCGCTGTAATCTACCGAGTAGGTGTCAAGCCTGCCCTTGCCGTCTTTTTTATAAGCCTGTGATGCAGTGCGGCAGATTATGCTTGAGTCAAGTCCTCCCGACAAAAAACAGCACAGCGGCGCATCCGAAACAAGCTGGCGGTTAATGGAATCGGTAAGAAGCTCACGGCATTTTTCAATCGTCTGCTCACGGCTGTCTGTGTGCTCAGTGGCTTTTAACGTGAAATACATTCTGCGCCTTAAAATGTTGTTTTTGTAGCTCATACATTCTCCGGGCAAAAGCTCCTTAACATTTTTGAAAATGCCGAAGCCGGGAGTTCTGGCAGGACCTAAGAAGAAAATATCGTAAAGACCATCAAGGTCTACAACAGGCTTTACCATTGGATTTTTAAGCAGCGCCTTTATTTCGCTGGCGAAAATAAGACCGCCGATGTATTCAAAAAAGAAAAACGGTTTAACGCCCACTCTGTCCCTTGCGGCAAATAGGGCTTTTCTTTTTTCGTCCCAGACTGCAAAGGCGAAAATGCCGTTCAGCTTATTTACGCACTCCTCGCCGAAATAGATGTATGAGTACAGCAAAACCTCGGTGTCGCAGGTTGTTTCAAAGCTGCAGCCGAGAGCTTCAAGCTCGGCTTTCAGCTCGGGCGCATTGTAAAGCTCGCCGTTATAAACGATTGTATATTTATATCCGCCAAAGCTCCGCGTCATCGGCTGCTGTCCGTTATTCGGGTCAATGACAGCAAGGCGGCGGTGCATAAGGCATACGCTGTGTGCAGAGGAAAAATATACTCCGCTGTCATCAGGCCCTCTTGGAGCAAGAGAAGCCGTCATACTGCTGATGATGTCCGACTTCTCGCTCAAATCCTCATATTTGTCAAGCCAACCGGCTATTCCGCACATAAAATCACCTCGTAATTATTTTGCGTTGCTTCTTCTGATATTATATGTGTAATGTGGCTTTTTGATTAACAAATGTCTGATATGCGTCAGGCTTACTCATTAAAGAATGATGTCAGCTTAAATAAACAACTTCATTGCTTCTTAATCTGACGGCTTTGCCTGTTCCTGACCGACAAAACAAAGACGATACAGCACAGTATCAGTGCAGCGCTGCCTGCTATCGTGCTTGAAGAGAACACAACCTCAGACGGAGCAGACAGAGAAACAGTCTGTGCGGCGGTATCCGGTAAAAACTGCGTGATAACAAAGGTGTATATTGCGCACAGCGCACCGCCCAAGAGCCTGTGCAGCATAAAATCAAGCTTAGAAAAATCAAGCTCTGTAAGCAGTGAGAAAATCTGAAAATGAACCGATAAACCTCCGAACCCGACCGCAAAGGCAATGAATTCAAGCGGAGAGCCGTTTTGTACGGCATTAAGACAGCCTGCGCTTACCTCGGTCAAGACATATAAGAGGCTGTCAGCGACAGGTTTTGGTATAAGCATCAGATTAAGAAGCCGTGATACCAGAGCGCACAATCCAATGTCCGATAAAACTCCCATAAAAGCTGAGAATAAAACGACGACCGCACAAAGCTTAAGCATACTCTCGCTTGCTTTAAAGCAGGAATGAATAAGAGTGTCCGAAAAATTACCCTTATCTTTTTTGCTGTGAGAGATATTAACAGCTTCCTCCTTGGCAAAAACTGCACCGACAATCAGTATTGTAAGCTGTGAGAGTATTTGCGCAATGTAAAGCGCTATGCCCGAGGCGGTGCTTTTAAGCATATTCTGACCGAGTGCGAAAATAACAAACGCCGGACCTGCGCCTACCGCAAAACGCAGCATACGGCAGGCTTGTGTATGGCTTATGCTTCCTCTTGAATAAAGCGAGGCGCAGCAAGCCGCACCGACAGGAAAGCCGCCGACCATACTCAGAATTACCGCACCGCCTGCGGCAGGGGGCAGCTTAAAGACCTTTTTGCATAAGGGGGAAAAAATAAAGGCAAGGCGATCGAATATTCCGTATTCGCTCAAAAATTCCGCAAGAGCCATAAGCGGAAACAAGGAGGGTATCAGCGTCTGAGCGCAGCAGTAAAGTCCCGATAAAGCCTGTTGTGTCATAAGTATCACCACCTCGGCATATTTTTAATCACGGCAGTTTATTATATGAAAAATGCCGCAGAATTTATGCAGGGTGTGAGATTATGGCTGAGAAGCAGACGGGCGGTTTTATAAAGAACAGCCTGCTTTCGGGTGTAGACAAATTAAAGCTGTCCTCTGTTTATGTTGAAATGCACGGCAATACAGAGGTGACTGTCGAGGGCTGCAAGGGCATTCTTGAGTATGACAGCGCCGTAATCCGCGTGAGCGTCGGCTGTGCCGCCATTTCTGTAAGGGGCAGGGCGTTGAGCATTAAGTGCCTGTCGCCCGGCAGCGTCGTAATCTCGGGTGTAATTAAGGCAATAGAATACGAGGGTTAATTGCTATGAATCTGTTAAGTATAGTTCGCTTTTTCAGAGGCTATGTTGAGTTCAGGGCAACGGGCAGCTTTCCCGAGCGCCTTATAAATCTTTCCGTAAGGCACGGCATCAGTGTGTACGATACAAAGGGCATTGAGGGTGTGCTGACGGGCAGAGTGCCGAAGTCGCATTATGAGGCTTTTGAAAAGCTCGGTGTGCGCTGCGGCGTTGATATTGAAGCCGTTAAGTGCGGCGGTATGCCGTTTCTGTTCAGAAACAATATAAACCGCTGGGGTCTTATTCCTGGCGTTTTGCTGTTTTTTATTATTTGTCAGCTTCTCTCCTCGTTCGTGTGGGTTGTGGATGTAAGTCCTACTCCGACCGTCAGCGAGTATAAAATCCGTCAGGCGCTTGAAAAGCAGGGACTTTACAGCGGCGCTTGGAAGGGCAATCTGTCGCCCGACAGTATTGAGCGGAACACTATGCTTGACCTCGGCTCGTTCGGATGGATGTCGGTGAATATTTCCGGCGCATACGCAAGAGTCGGCATTAGCGAAAAATACCTGCCCGGCGATACAAAGGGAGAGGAGCAAAAGCCGTGCAACATAAAGGCGAAAAAGGACGGACAGATTGTGAAAATGGATGTGAAAAGCGGCAGCAGCGTTGCAAAGCTCGGTGACGCAGTAACAAGGGGCGATTTGCTTGTAAGCGGAGTGGTAAGCACCGAAAACGGCGGCGACTTCCTCAAGCCATCCATTGCAAATGTCTATGCCAGAACGACTATTATAAAAACCGTAGAACAGCCGCTTAAATACACACAAAGCCTGCCAAGCGGCAAAACGGTCAGCCGCAGTATGCTTGAGGTTGTCGGCTTGAAAATTCCGCTGGGGCTCGGCTATATTCCGCACGGCGAATATGTGCATCACAGTGAGAATTACAGCTATTTTGCATTCGATAATCAGCTGCCGATTAATTTATTAAGTGAAAATTGCACGGAATTTACCGCACAGGAGATTGTCTTAAGCGAAAAAGAGGCTGACGAGGTGTGCAGGGCGCAGCTTACGCTCTATGAAGCCTTTGAGCTTTTTGATGTGAAGATAGAGGACAAAAAGCTTTCGCACGTTATAAAAAACAACGCCTATATCCTCACGGCGGAATATACCTGTATGGAGGACATAGGCGAGATAAGCTATATAGGAGTAGACAGCGAGGAATGAAGCTGTTACAAAACGCCCGTTAAATCAAACGAGGGGATAAATTCTGTTCCCGACGCTTCAAGCTCCTGAGCGTAGCCGTCAAGCTCTGAATCAAACAGAGCGTCAAGCACCTTTTGATATTCTCTTTTTGTGATTTTTCTGTTAAGCCTTTTGTGGCTTAAAGCCTTGCCGCAGGGTGTGTACTGAGCCATCAGGCTCACAAAGGCTTTGCCGCCGAAATGCTCTTTTATAATATTGAGAACAGCGATTGAGTTTTTCGTGCCAAACGGAAGCACAAGATGTCGGATTATCGTACCGCCTAAAATCATACCGCTTTCGTCAAAGCGCAAACCGCCGGTCTGTGCAAGCATCTCATCTATTGCTTTTATTGCGGTTTCGCAGTAATTTTTCACTCCCGAATATTTGGTAGCCATTTCGTCATCAGCGTATTTGAAATCGGGCAGATAAACATCAACAATACCTGAAAGCAGCTTAAGGCTTTCCGCCTTTTCATAGCCACCGCAATTAAAAATCACGGGAATGTTCGGCTTGTAAAGCATAAGGCTTTCACGGATTTGCGGAATATAGTGTGTGCCGTTGACAAGGTTGATGTTATGCACGCCTGATTTCTCAAGCTCTTTGAATTTTTCGGCAAGCTGCTCGGCTGATATTTCCATTCCGAAGCCGCCGTGCGAAATCTCGTAATTCTGGCAGAACAGGCACCTCATAGTGCAATGGCTGAAAAATATGGCTCCGCTTCCTCTTTTGCCGCTGATACAAGGCTCTTCACCGTAGTGCGGAGCAATTCTTGCGACCTCCATTAAAGCCGTTGCACCGCAAAAGCCCTTGCCTGTTTTATTGTCACGGTATCCGCCGCATTCCCTCGGACACAGCCTGCAGCTTTCTATTACCAAAGTAAACACCTCAATTGACTTAAAACTCAAAACAAATATAATACAAATCCTCTGCGATTTCAAGTGTGCGATAATCCCTATTGAAAAGAGCATAAAATTATTGTATAATTTATATAAAATACATTAAGGACCACTGAATAAATCACGCAGAAAGCTGTTTGCACATCTTTCCTGAATATCTTCCGTCAGCTTACCAAAAAAATCTGACGGCACAATATGCAAAAACGATTTAATCTGTGTTTCCTCAACACATTTATCAAAATGACGGTGGTAATATGAAAAATCCATTTATCAAAATATCACCCGGCGGCGGACAATACACAGATTCCTCCTGTTCAATAAACCGTGTGCCGATTGCAAGACTTCCGCTTTACGGCGTTGAGGATTCTGTCGAGGGAAAAACAGTGGCGCAGATTTTCAGCACCGCAGTTATAACCGAGGATATAAAGCAAAATGCCGCTTCTCTTGATATTGACCTCAGTAAATTTACTGAGCGCAGCCTTATTTTTGAGTTCGTCAGAAAGATAGGGGAGGGCAATGAAGCCGCCATCAAAATGATGAAAAAATACGGCAGACGGCTTGGACTTATTTTTCTTACACTGAAAACCGCCCTGCCCGAAAACCGAGCTGCCAGACGCGACTGGAACGGTGAATGCTGGGAATATTGGCAGAGCATAAAGCGGATTATCCTTGTCGGCGGACTTACAAGCGGAATTATGGGCGTAATTCTGAAAGCAGAGGCATTGTCTGTGTTTGAAAAAGCAGGCGTTGAGCCTTACGACTTTGTGCTGTATGATAACGCAAGCTTTGTCGGCATTATGGGCGGTGCGTCACAGCTTAAGGCTGACGACGGCACATTTTTTGTGTTCGACTTTGGGCAGACAAACCTAAAACGCAGCGTAGTCAGAAAGCACGGGGGAGAGATAATTGAAGCAAAGATGCTTGAAAGCTTTCCGTCAAAATTTATGCAGACAATGAAATCAACTGACAGCAGAGCCTTTGAGGAGGCGCGCAAGCTTGATTTGTACCTCAAACGCTGCATATTCGAAACAATAGACTATGTCGGTCATAACGAGAAAATCGGGGACGAGATAATAATAAGCATTGCAAATTATGTCTGCGACGGTTGCTTAAACGGCGAGCGCGGCGGCTATGCAAAGCTTAAGAGCCTTTGCGATAATTACGGCGAATATCTTGAGCACGAGCTTTTGGGGATACTGCGCAGAAAGGTGAAAGTAAGGCTTATTCACGATTCAACGGCAGCGGCGCTGTATTTCAGTGATTATGATGACTCGGTATGCATTACCGTCGGCACGGCTTTCGGCATAGGATTTCCCGAAATTCAGCTATGATTTGCGTTTGTTCGATAAAAAAGACCTTGGGAAACACTGAATAAATCACGCTGAAAGCTGTTTGCACATCTTGCTTGCATATTTTCCGTCAACTTGACCAAAAAATCCTCGTAATGCG
>DKZT01000044.1:0-11404 GCA_002493755.1 Ruminococcaceae bacterium UBA7067 | reverse complement strand
CGAAAAATCTGACGGCGCAATATGTACGAACAATTTAATCAGTGTTTCCCTTGAAAAACGTATCCGTCAGTAGTAAAATAAAAGAACAGAATTTAAACAGATTGGGGACATAAAAAATGAAAGTAATGGTGGAAACCTCTGCAAGACATCTTCACGTAACGCAGGATACCCTTGAAACTCTTTTCGGCGAGGGCGCAACGCTGACAAACAAAAAGGATCTTTCACAGCCGGGTCAGTTCGCCTGCGTTGAAAAGGTAACAGTTGTCGGCCCTAAGGGCGAGATGACAATGTCGATTCTCGGCCCTGTAAGAAGCGCTGATCAGGTTGAGGTAGCATTGACAGACGCAAGAAAGCTCGGAATTGCCGCTCCGATAAGAGAGTCGGGCGATGTTGCAGGCACACCGGGCTGTAAGCTTGTAGGCCCTAAGGGTGAAAAAGAGATTGAATGCGGCGTTATCGCAGCTAAAAGACATATTCACTTCACACCGGAAAACGCTAAGGAGTTCGGTGTTGAGGACAAGCAGATTGTAAGCGTTAAGGTCGGCACACCGGGCGGCAGAAGCCTTACCTTTGACGATGTTGTTGTAAGAGTAAGCGAGAAGTTCGCCCCTGCTATGCATATTGATACCGATGAATCAAATGCTGCAGGTCTGAGCGGAACGGTTGACGGCGAGGTTATTATCTGAGTAACCGGTCAATACCAAAATTTTATTGATACTGAAAATTTTACAGCTGCTGCAAAACAAGCATAAGTCGGACTGTTCCCGACCTCGTTTTGCCGCAGCTCTTTTGTTTTGGAGGGCTTCATTATGGGGTGCGGTCGCTCTGATGAATATGTGACAGAATATTGGCTCCCATTGAGGGGAGCTGGCGCCGAAGGCGACTGAGGGGTGTCTGCATGCGACTACCACATCTCCACTCTTCACTCTCTAATCTCAACTCTATTAAAAATTTTTGTTGAAAAAAGTACTGCATTTAGGTATAATAAACTTATTATGTCTTAATCATGGGATTTCAAAGAACAGGAGTGTTAAAAATGGCAAAGAACAACGATAAAAAGCTCGTTAAAGAGATAACCTCTATGGACGAGGACTTTGCAAAATGGTACACCGATATTGTCAAGAAAGCGGAGCTTATTGAATACACAAGCGTTAAGGGCTGTATGGTAATAAGACCCTACGGCTATGCTATATGGGAGAATATCCAGAGCATTCTCGACAGAATGTTCAAGGAAACAGGCCACGAAAATGTTTGTATGCCTATGTTCATTCCCGAAAGCCTGCTCCAGAAGGAGAAGGACCACGTTGAGGGCTTTGCGCCTGAGGTTGCGTGGGTAACACACGGCGGAAATGAAAAGCTTGAGGACAGACTTTGCGTTCGTCCTACGTCCGAAACACTTTTCTGCGAGCATTACGCAAATATCGTTCACAGCTGGCGTGATTTGCCAAAGCTTTACAACCAGTGGGTAAGCGTTGTACGTTGGGAAAAAACAACAAGACCTTTCCTCAGAAGCCGTGAATTTCTGTGGCAGGAGGGTCACACAATTCACGCAACCGCTGAGGAGGCTATCGAGGAAACCGAGCGTATGCTCAATGTTTATGCCAAATTCTGTGAGGAGAGCCTTGCAATGCCTGTTGTAAAGGGCAGAAAGACCGACAGCGACAAGTTTGCAGGCGCTGAGGCTACATACGCAATAGAGGCTCTTATGCACGACGGCAAGGCTTTGCAGGCAGGCACATCGCACTACTTCGGCGACGGCTTTGCAAAGGCGTTTGACATAACATATACAAATAAAGAAAACAAGCTTGTTAATCCGTTCCAGACCTCATGGGGCGTTACAACAAGACTTATCGGCGCTATCATTATGACTCACGGCGACGATAACGGTCTTGTTCTGCCGCCTGCTGTTGCACCGATTCAGGCTGTTATAGTTCCTATCGCACAGCACAAGCCGGGCGTTCTTGAAAAGGCAGAGGAGATAAGAGCAAAGCTTTCAAGCTCTGTAAGAGTCAAGACAGACGACAGCGACAACAGTCCCGGCTGGAAGTTCTCAGAGTACGAGATGAAGGGCGTTCCCGTAAGAATAGAGATCGGACCTCGTGACATTGAAAATAACCAGTGTGTTCTCGTAACAAGACACAACAACGAAAAAACCATAGTAAGCCTTGATAATCTTGAGCAGGCTGTAAATGATAAGCTCAAGGAGGTTCACGATGGACTTTACAAAAAGGCTCTTGAAAACAGAGAGAAAAAGACCTATTCCTGCACAACGCTCGCTGAAATCACAAAGGCTCTTGAGGAAAACGGCGACGGCTTCATCAAGGCTATGTGGTGCGGCGATGAGGAGTGCGAGGATAAGGTTAAGGAGCTTACAGGCGTAGGATCACGCTGTATTCCCTTTGAGCAGGAAAACCTCAGCGACAAATGCGTGTGCTGCGGCAAGCCTGCTAAGCATATGGTATATTGGGGCAAAGCGTATTGATTATGCACCGCCTGCGGTGCAAATGAATGATGAATATTGAATAATTTCGGTTGTCGTGGCTTGTGCCGCTCCGTAATTAATATATTCATCTGTATTATCAAAATTTTTAAAGAAAGAAGGGCGTGAAATGCCTATAAAAATCCCAAGCGAATTACCGGCATTTTCCCTTTTGGAATCGGAGAATGTCTTTGTAATGCCGGAGGAACGAGCAATAATGCAGGACATAAGACCGCTTAAAATTTTGATTTTAAATCTTATGCCCACAAAAATTGATACTGAAAATCAGCTCCTGCGGCTTCTTGGCAACAGCCCGCTTCAGGTCGATATTGAGCTTTTACAGACCGCAACACATAAGTCGAAAAACACCTCGCAGAGCCATCTGGAGAATTTCTACAAGACCTTTGACCAGATTCGTGACAACAGTTATGACGGTATGATAATCACAGGCGCGCCTGTCGAGATGCTTCCGTTTGAAGAAGTGGATTATTGGGAAGAGCTTTGCGAAATAATGGAGTGGAGCAAGAAAAATGTGTATTCCACCTTCCATATCTGCTGGGGCGCACAGGCAGGACTGTATTATCACTTCGGCATTGATAAACACGAGCTTGGCGGCAAGATTAGCGGAATTTACACTCATTCGGTGCTTAATCCGAGGCATCCGCTTATGCGTGGCTTTGACGATTATTTTACAATGCCTCATTCACGCTATACGGGCGTTTACCGTGAGGATATAGAAAAGCAGCATAACGAGCTTGAAATTCTTGCTATCTCACGCTGTGCAGGTGTTTCTGTTGTCTGCAACAAAAACGGCAGACAGTTCTTTGTGATGGGTCACGCTGAGTATGACCGCAACACGCTTGCAGGCGAGTATTTCCGCGATGTCAACAAGGGAATACACCCCTCAATACCGTTTAACTATTTCCCGAACAACGACCCGATGGAGCGGCCTGTTATGACGTGGAAAAGCAACGCAAATCTGCTTTATACAAACTGGCTTAATTACTATGTATATCAGCAAACTCCGTATCACCTTGAGGACTTAAAGGCGATTTTATTTGAATAAACTAAAAACAGGACAATGTGTTTTTGCATCAGTTCAAAATATTGTACAGTAAAATAACCCGATGAAAAACAGCCTGACGCAAATTTTTCGTGCATCAGGCTGAAATTTTTTGCTATGAATTAAGTGCAGTAAAGTTATTAGCGGACAGTTTGAAACGAGTATTGCCTCCCTTTTAATGGGTTATTCCCCTGTCAGGGGCAATGTCGGCAAAGCCGACAAAAGGGTATAGAACCGCTTGCGGTGGAAGGATGTTTGGCACCCTTCAGTCAGCATAGCTGACTGCTCCCCTCAAGTGGAGCCTATAACTCGTTTCACCATTCAGCAAATCGAGCCGGAACATGTAAGCCAGTTCCCTACAACCTTGTTTCACAACTTCTCTCCACTCTTCACTCTACTCCCAAAAACCTGCTCATCAGTGTATAACCCTGTTCAACATAAGCTCCTGTTGCTTTTGCGCTTTCCTCGTCAAACACCGTAACGCCGCTTTCCTTTTCGTCGTTGCTGCGGTAGATAAGATAGGGGATAGGGTCACTGCAGTGAGTGCGGATAGACAGCGGAGTCGGGTGGTCGGGAAGAACCATAACCGCATAGTCGCCCATCTTCTTAAGCTCCTCTACAAGCGGAGTGAGTATCTTTTCGTCAATAAGCTCAATAGCACGAATTTTGTTCTCCTGCTCGCCTCTGTGACCGCATTCGTCGGGCGCTTCAACGTGTATGTAGGCAAAGTCACAGTCCGTTTTTAATCTCTCAACAGCGGCGTTGAGCTTGCCTGTGAAGTTGGTGTCGATATATCCTGTTGCGCCCTCAACCTCAGGTGTTTTCATTCCTGCACAGATACCGATACCCTTGAGCAGGTCAACAGCAGAAATTACTGCACCCTTTAAGCCGAATTTCTTTTCAAAGCTGTCAAGCATCGGCTTCTGGCCCTCGCCCCAGAGCCAGATTGAGTTTGCAGGTCTGCGGCCGTTTTCTATTCTCTTTTTATTAACAGGGTGATCCTTTAAAAGCTCATAGCTCTTTTTCATAAGCGCATAGAGCTTGTCCGTATTATCACCCTTTGGAATGTACTGAGTGATTTTTCTGCCCGTTATATCGTGCGGAGGTGTAAGCTCACCGGGATTTGGCACGCCGTTGTTCCACACAAGGCAGTGACGGTAGCTTACGCCCGAATAGAATTTAAACTCATCATCGCCGAGCTTTTCCTCAATAAACTCAATTATCTCATGAGCCTCCTCGGAGGAAATATCATCGGCGCAGTAGTCAACCATTGTCTTGTCCTCATAGTTTTCCTCATCGCTCAGCGTTACAAGGTTACAGCGCAGAGTGACATCGGTGTCCTTAAGGTCAATTCCGATGCTTGCCGCCTCTAGCGGAGATCTGCCCGTGTAGTATTTTGCGGAATCATACCCCATAACAGACAGGTTCGCAACATCGCTGCCCGGCTTCATACCGTCAGCAACAGTTTTAACAAGACCCACCTCAGCCTTAGCGGCGAGAGCGTTCATCATCGGCTTTTTTGCAACTGACATCGGCGTTTTGCCCGACAGCGCGTCAACAGGATAATCCGCCATTCCATCGCAAAGTACAACAGCATATTTCAAAATAATCACCTTTTCGTTTTAATTTCCTATCCATTATAATCCTTAAAAGGGATTTAATCAAGATGGTAAGCTGAAATAACAGGGTTACAAGTTGCAACAATTTATTAAGCAATGCATTATTGATATGAAAGTGCTTTATAAGGACGGACTTATAACCGGAACGGTTTATCCTGTTGTACCTCCGAAAACCGAGTATAACCTCACCGAGCTTGGAAAAAGCTTTATTCCCGTATTTAACGCAATGTGCGAGTGGGGCAGAGATTAAATCGCCCATTCCCATTAAATAATAAAAGTATTGACAAACCGCAATTACAGGGATATACTTTATTTACAAAACAAATGCTCATAGTTGGTTGTTTGCGTTTGCAAAGTTTTTTGATTGTAAAAGAAGTTGTGGGGATAGCTATATCTTCCTATACTCTTTTACAATAATATTAACTTTGCAAAAAGAAGCAGACAGCCTTTTCTTTTTGCGCAAAATTGCAAGGAGGATTACTATGAACGAAAACAACAAATTAACCGCAACAGGAAAGAGAAAGAGCAGAATCCGCATCGGATATAGCTTCACAATGTCCACATACGCTTATAGAGGATGTGATGAATATGCTGACAATTACCGTCTGCAGATAGCTTGCTCCTTAGGCTTGGATGAACACTACGATCACTCAAACATCGAGATGCTCATCAACTTCAATCGAGGAGAGCATGACAACAGAATATTTGAGGATATTTTGTATTCTATAGCAACCGGAAAACGGTACAAAGCAGGCGATAGAGCAACTATTACTTCCGAAAACGCATTGATAAAGTCGTGTGTTGTGGAATTCAGAGAATCGGAAAACAGCTTTGGAAAATGCCTGCGAGCTGTGGTTTTGGGTCTTGAGGAAGAATATCAGTCATTGTCGACAGAAAAGGCGCTTGAATACATACACCGCTTAAGCGGCACTGAGTCAAGTCGAATAAATCACGAATAGCGCTTTCCTCTTTACGGCGATGCATACACAAAATCAGCATTGCTGTAAACAAAGATAAGCAAAATAAAAAATTAAGGCTTCGGGAAGATGGAAATTCAACTTCCCGAAGCCTTTTGACTTTTATTCATTCAATTCAAGTTTTAATATAAAAATCAGCAACTATGATTTTTATACAAACTATTACTTCAACGATGTCAAGTCAATCGTTAAGCTGTCTGTTATATCCTCGTAAAGACTGCTGAAATTGATTTCAACCGGAGTAGTTTTATCGTTGAGCTTGTATGTCATTTTAACCTCAAGGCTCTCACCGGGAGCAACCTTTCCTCATCCTCAAGCCGCAAGGGAAAGTACCATAATCGCGGTCAATATTAATGCTATTAGCTTTCTCATAAAAACCTCCTGATTATTTGTATTCTACGATATTGTTTCTCTATATTCTGCAAGTCAGAATTTCGTTATTATCTCAAGCGCATACTTCTGAATAAAAATTGCGTCTAGTATATTAACATTGCCGTCACCGTTTACATCTGCAAGGGCGAGCTGTTCATCGGTAAACGTTCCCGTACCTACACAATATTTCTGAACCCATAAAGCGTCAGACAAATTTACCTTTCCGTCCGTATTGACATCTCCAAGCAGGTAAATTGTTACATTAAGTATAACGGATTCATTGTCCACGGTTACGGTGTATTCACCGGTAAGGTGATTTTCCTTCATCACCTTCATTGTATAAATACCGAGTGCAACATCGCCGATAGAGTAGCTTGTGCTGCTGCCTTTTACAACGGTTTCATAAGCCGCCTCGCTCTGACCCTGTTCAATAAGCTGAATCGTCACATCATCGGCGGTACTGCCGTAGCTTTTAATCGTACCCGAAACAGTGGCTACGATACTCTCGCTCGGAATGGTGAAATCCTTGTAGAAGTACAGGCGTGTAACCGTATTGTTGCTGACAACGCAGGTATCAATTCCTCCTGCTATGCCGAGGTTAGCGACAACACTATTAGTAAAGATATATCCGTCTGCGGCATCAACCTCCATACATATACGGTAGGTCTTGCCAGGCTCGAAACGGTCTGTTGCCGGATTCATCTCGGTGTATGTACCCCAGGTATCATACCAGGTATAGGTCAGACTGCCGGGAACTACGCCGGCGGCAGTTATCAATGTCGGTGCTGCTGGCAGTTCGCCTGCCTTGGGTTCGGTCAGATTCAAACGCACATTTTCAACCGGTGTGGCAACGGTCACCTTAAAGGTTGCAGTCTTGCCGCCGTAAGACGCCCTGAATACCGTATATGTGCCGCCCTTCGCAGCATCTGCCACCTTAACTGTGCCTGTGCTGTCAACGGTAATATTTGAGTTGCCGGAAACATATTCCCATTTCACCGTATCTGTAACGCAGGCGTTCGAGGGATTCACTGTCAGATTGAATTTGTATGACATACCGGGAGCAAGCGTGACATTCTCGGGTGATACGGAAATGCTGTCAACGGGGATTTCCTCGTCAATGACATTGATGTTTATAAATGACGCTTTTGAGGTCTGTTGTCCGTCAATATATACGCCGCAGAAGTAGCTGCCGATCGGCGTGCCGGGGTTTGCAGTTATTCTGGCAGTTTTGGCTGTCGAATTGATGGTAACGACAATATCCTCAGGCATAGTAGTACCGTATATAATACTCGGCACGCCCTCGATGAGAGAGGGGTTCGGATAGGTGGAAATATCCACGGTTACGCTCTCCCCTGCGTGGAGGTTGACCTCGGGGAAGACCATCTGCTGCAGCTTATAGTTGCCGTCTTTGTCGGTAACATTAACCATCATAGTGCCTCTTACAACGGAATTATAGCCGATCGTTTTTTCCACGCCTACGGTAATTTCGTTATTCTTCGCTGTGGCTTTGAGATACAGCTCGGTTTTTGATCCGTGAATCGAGCTGTAATACCGTGTTGTGCAAGCCTCGTCAATATACAGCTCGGCGCCTGTGCCATTTACATACCATTCTCCGCCGCTCCAGTTATCTGCGTTGGAGGGAATCGGCGTTGCAGTAATCAGTTTTACCTCGCCGACCTTCATATCAAGGCTGCTGTTACCTAAGCTGATTCCCTTGATTGCAGTGGTGTCGCCCGTATAAATGCTTTTTGTTTCGGTATATAAGCCTGCAACCGTGTAGTCGGTTTCAAATATACGAGTGTGAACAAATACATATTGATTCTGCTCACAATCCATTTTCATTGCGAGAATGCTGCCGGTTTGCTCGCTGTTGCTGCTATTGGGTCTTATCGCGTTGCTCCATAGCGGCGAATCATTTGCAGGTGCGGTGGAGCTGTATGAAATCAGATATTCCTGATACCGCTTTGCACCTACTATTATAATATAGGTGTTATCATTTGACATAATCGGCGTGAAGCTTGACGGCTTTGTACTGTTTATCTGCTTCTTTCCCACCTGAACCATATTGCTTGCGATATATTCCAAGCCTTCATCATTTGTGACAACAAGGCGGATATACTTGCCTACATCGGTTTTGACAGGTGTATAATTGCGTTCGGTTGCACCGCTGATTACCTCCAAGGTGCTGTTGGGGTCATCGCCACGCTGCCATTCATAGATAAGCTTGCCCTCCTCGGACATCGCCTGGAGGTTATCCGAAAGCTCCGGGTTCAGTATTGTATTGTAATAGGCGTTGGGCAGGGTGATTGTACCGCTCAGCGGTACTCTGAGTGTTTCAAAGCTGTAGCAGCACTGCACCGTCTTCGTGTTGGAAAGCCACAAAAAGCCCTTGTTTCCGTTTACGCTGATGTTTGGCTTACTGTCGGCGGTTGAGAATACATAGCCTTGTTTTCCGCTTGTATTAAGGGTTACCATAACCATATAGGTGTGTCCCGGTTCAAACACATCGTTTACACTCAGCGTTTTGTTATTCTCCCAGTCAAACCAGGTAACGCCGACATTATCCACTCTGTCTGAAGCCAGCAGGGTGTCGCCGCAATATGCATTGACAGCGGCGGTAGTATCAGGAAGCTTGCCTGCCACCGGGGCGTCGATTCCGTCTATATCAAGCCTTGTGATATACCTTCCGATTTCAAGGCGATAAGCATTTTCAAAAGCGTCAGCATCGGTTACGGAATAGGTCGTGCCGTCCTTATTGATGCCGGTTGCGACAGAGTCCGAGCCAAGCCTCCATCCATCCTGCAAACCTACGATTCCTCCCAAGGTTTCGCAGCCGTGAATGGTCACATCGGGGTACCAACCATAGAATGGGTTATAGATTACTACAATACCGTTTCTTCCGTCTGAGGTTCTTCCGGTAAGGTTGTTACGGAAGCTGCCGCCGTTTACGGTTACATCGCCGTCCCAAAAAACTGCACCGCCGCATCCGCCGCTTTCTGTTACAAAGCTGCCGTCATTGATGATTATTTTGCTCCTCGCATTGGTATCAAAGCTGCACAAGCCGTTTAATTCCTTGGACTTAAAGGTACCGCCGTTAATATACACCTCGGAGGCAGAGTCTATAGATATCGCATTAGTTTTCTCTGAATAATATGTGCCGCTGTAAGCATAAAGGCTTCCTCCTTCTTTAACATAGAGAGGAATACCTTTTTTTTCAGCAGACACCAGACTTCCGCCTTCATCGTCAGATATGTCGAGCCTGCCGTTTTTGACATCAAAAATATTATAGATATCAGATTGTGCGGCTTTATATGTGCAGGAAATATCATATCCGTTCAGATCGAGATTTACCCACTGACCGGCGGTTGTTATACTCAGCGTATCGTTCAGGTCAGCAAGGTCGTGAGTAATATTCTCCATCAGCCTGATGTAGCGAGTGGTCGAGTTTGCAGGAGCGGTCGCCATCAGATTTTGCAGCATAGCATAGTCGAAAGCGAAATACGGGCTTTCCTCAGTGCCGTTAGTGATAAAGCATCTTGTACCGCTGACGGCTTTTGCACCCGAAACTGACGAATCCGAAATCAGACCTACCGGCGAGCATTCGCCTGAAACGAAAGCATTATCCGGAAGGCAGGTGCCGAGTGAAAAACTGCCATTGAGTTTTATAAGGTCAATTTTCTTTTCGGACTCAACTACGCAGGTATTGATTACCGCTTCCGCATAGCTGCCGGAGGTGAGGGAAATACCGCACATCTCCGTGTCGTGCTCGAACGCACCGTTATTCTTAATAATGAATTTTCCGCCGTTTATCGTGCAGTGAGCGCCGACTTCCCCATACACGCCCATACCCGTTGAGGTAAAGGTTCCGCCGTTGATGGTAAGCGTTCCTGCCTTCACACAGATAACATCAGGGACATAGTAGGTTGACATGGAGTTGATTTCGTAATCACCGCCGTTTACGGTAAGCGAACCGTTCGCAACCGTGAACATACGCTTCCACACATCGTCGGGCGCAAGCACCTTGACCAAGGCGTTTCCTCTGCTGTCGTTGACAGTCAGAGAGCCTTCATCAATATAGAACAGCTCCTGGTCAAACTTCGCATTAGAGCCGGAATAGGAATAATCCAGAATATATCCTGCAAGGTCCAGCACATAATCGCCGGAGCCGACATCAATACGGCTTTGGTACGCCGTGGCAGTATACTTAATATTTTGGTCAAGTTTTATGTACTTGCTTGTGTTGTCCTCCAGAAGGCTTTTAAGCTCCTCATAGGTGGTGACAAGATAAGGCTTGCTCTGTGTGCCGTTGCCTGTGTAGGCAGACGCCGTAGCAGTGCCTATTATCGGGAGCATACCCAGCACCATAGCAAGCGTAAGAATCAGGCTTAACAGTCGTTTTGGTTTTACTTTTTGTTTGTTGCTCATAATTGTTCCTCCTTCAAAATGAATTTTTCATTTCTGCGTTATCTTTTTTCGTCTTATCAGAGAGTATCAACAACTGCCGACAAATAGGTTGCAGATACCGAGCCGTAAAGGAAATTGTCGATAAGTCCGTCTTTTTTGGCACGGCGAACCTTATCGGCTAATTTTTTCTCGGTGTTCTCATCTACCACAAAAACGATTTTACAATCGGGGCAATATGCTTTTACTTCGTCACGGATTTTCATTCGCTCCTCAATTTTCCACGGCGTGTAGGCTGTGACCTCCATTATAAGGACATTAGCTTGTGTATCGGCGCACATATTCGTTGTTTTGTCGGGACTTTCACTCGGAAAAACCTCAAAATCCGAATCAAAATTACGCAAAGCAGTTGCTATGGCGTCAGCAAACAAGGCGTTTTGCATATCTACAACGACTCTCTTCATTAAACCACCTCCTACAATAATAAATAAGG
>DKZT01000034.1 GCA_002493755.1 Ruminococcaceae bacterium UBA7067 | reverse complement strand
CGGTCAAGACCGTTCCCTACGACCTCGTTTCACATTTCTGTCCACTCAACTCTAAACTCAAAACTCTGAACTCAAAACTAATAAATATTTATATTTGACTTACAGACGCAAAAATTGTAAAATAATAGAATAGTTAATAATAGACGAACTAAAAAAAGAGGGATATTATGACTAAAACAGAAGAATACGCTCTGAAAATGCAATCTCTTTCAATTTATAAGGGAATATTAAACCGCAGTGTTCCCTCACAATTTTTGAAACTGCTCAAAAGCTCAAACAGCCTGCCTGATGAATTTTTGTCGGTATGGGGCGATTTTTTTGCCCTGCTTTGTGAAAAGGGCTGTCAGGATAATCTGTGCACCTACATAACAAAGGCGGCATTATACGATGAAAACAGCTTTTCAAAGGCAGCCGCAAGCGACAAGCTCAGCGATTTACCCGAAAGCATAATTTCTGCCGCACGCAGGGATATTTCAATAATTGTTGAAGCGTCGCTCATACAGCCTGAGCAGATACTCAGCGACTATAAATACAAGGACGAAATAAGCGCGATTATTGACACTCTGCCGCTATGGAAAACAGACGAGCCGCTTAAGCAGATGGCTGACACGGAAAACGCCGTTTCGCTCAGTGCAGATTTCTACCGCCGCAACGGCTGCGGTATGTTTGCGCGCTACAAGGCGTTTATCTGGCGTGACGGTTCAATACACCCTGTTCTTCACCCTGACAGCGTAACCCTTGAGGATTTAAAGGGTTACAGCTACGCACGAAACCTTGTCATCAACAATACACGGGCATTTTTAAACGGACAAAGCGCAAACAACTGCCTGCTTTACGGCGACAAGGGAACAGGAAAGTCCTCTACCGTTAAGGCTATTCTCAACGAATACTGCACACAGGGACTCAGGGTTGTTGAAATGCCAAAGGAGCGTCTGTGCGATTTTCCGCTGCTGATAGACAAAATCGCTATGGTTCCGATGAAGTTCATTCTTTATATTGACGATTTATCATTCCAGACTCAGGACAACAGCTACACCTCGCTAAAGGCGGTGCTTGAGGGCGGTCTTGCCGCAAGACCCGAAAACACGCTTATTTACGCTACCTCAAACAGACGGCATATTGTCAAGGAAACCTTTTCAGACAGAGAGGGCGGCGAGCTTCACCGCAACGACCAGATGCAGGAAAGCCTGTCGCTTGCCGACCGTTTCGGCTTGTCGGTTAATTTCTCTGCACCGAGCAAGCAGGATTATCTCGACATAGTTGCCGCAATAGCAGCACAGCGAGGAGTAGATATGGAGCAAAGCGAGCTGTTTAAAAAGGCTGAAAGCTGGGCGCTCGACAGGGGAGGACGTTCGGCACGCTGTGCAAGACAGTTTATTGATTCATTATTTGTAAATAAATAATAAAATTACGGAGGAAAGGCAATGCTTAAAAAAATCACATCTCTGCTGTTAATCGCAGCAATTTTAATTCCTTTTGCAGGCTGCGGAGTAAATCAAAACACAGGCTTCCCTGCTACCGTAGGACACACAGAATTTGATAAGGCAGTTGGCAGTGCGGCAGTTCTTTCTGATAATGCAGCCGATATATTATTGCAGCTCGGCTTCAAGTCAAGAATTATCGCTAGAAGTGACGAATGCACACAAGAGGAGCTTAAGGACATTAAAAGTCTCGGCAAAAAAGACGACCCGGTTATTGACAAGATTGTATCTGCAAATCCCGATGTTGTTATTGCCGACAGCACACTTGCAGACTCAAAGTATAACAGTCTTATTGAGCAGAATATCAAGGTTCTGCGTTTTGTTGCACCGACAACAAAGGAAGAAATCTCGATAATGTATCAGAAGCTTGACACTCTTTTTGAGGGAAGCGACAAGGGCAGTGAAAACGGCAAAAAAGAGTTTTACGCTTTCTGGTCAACTATTGAGAACAACGCAAAATCTCTGCCGGATATTCCTATGCCGAAAACCGTATGCTATCTTTACGATTACAAGGGCAAAACCGTAACAGGAGATATGCCCGGCAATATCATCTTTACTAATTCGGGAGCTTCAAACATAGCTTCCTCTGCAAAGGGCGGAAATATCGACATAAAAACGATTAAGAAAGAAAATCCGCAGTACATATTCTGTGACACCGGTATGGCAAAAAAGCTTGCCAAAAATACCGACTTCAAGGACCTTATTGCGGTTAAGAATAAAAGAGTTGTAGAAATTCCGTCCGGCAGCTTCTCACGGTGCGGCGTAAGTATGCTTTCCGCTATCAAAACAATTACCGATACGCTTTATCCTAACGGCAAGTCCGGCTCGGTTGCAGACAACTACGGCATTAAGTATGATGAAAACACATTCTTTACCATAGGCAGCGGTGCTGACAATGAAGAGGACGATACAGACGGCAGCAGAAGCACTATCATTATTATCCAGAACCGTCTTGACGATCTCGGCTACTGGCCGCTTAATGAGATGACCGGATATTATGGCGACACCACAGCAATAGCAGTTGCTGAGTTCCAGTCCGCAAACGGTATGGACTATGCAACCGGCGAAATTGATTACGATACTCTCAAAAAGATGTTCTCGGACGACGCCGTTTCACGCAGTGAGCCGGTTGTAAAGCAGGAAGCTGAGTAGTTTTCAGAGTGAAGAGTGGAGAGTGGAGAGCGGAGAGTGGAAACGAGGTCTTGGCTCCCTTTTAAGGGAGCTGGCGGCGAAGCCGACTGAGGGTTGCGTTCGCTCTTATGAATGTGCGGTCAGCCAAATTTTCCTTGATGAAATTCATCGGTTCGAGCGGCATCCTTCCACCGCAAGCGGTCCCCCTCCCTTGAAAGGGAGGCAATACACTTTTCAACATTCAGCATAACGAGTATTCCACACCTCAAAACTTAACGGGACGATGAAAATTCACCGTCCCGTTTTTTTACGCTGTTTTTATTTTGTTATCAAGGGAGGCAATGCTCGTTTCGGGTTACATCTCCACTCTTCACTCTTCACTCTTCACTCTCCACTCTCAATTCTTCACTCTCCTCAGCTTCTGCGTCGTCCTCAGCCTTTACCGTTTCCTCGTTTTCATCGTGCGGAACAGCCGCCATTGTTACCACTCTGCTACCGTCCTTAAGCTTCATCACGGTGACACCCTTGCTCGGACGGGCGCATATTCTGATTGATTTTGCCTCAATCCTGATAATTACGCCGTCATCTGAAATGAGGATAATATCATCGTCAAGCTTTACGGTGCTTATTGCAGCGACTGCGCCGTATTTGTCAACGTGGTAGTTTTTAAGACCCTTACCGCCCCTTGACTGAACACGGTAATTTGAAACATCAGACAGTCTGCCGTAGCCTGTTTCAGAAACAGTCAGAATAAGTCCGTCCTCACTGACTGTTGTCATTCCCACTATTTCATCGCCGTCAGCCAGCGACATAACCTTAACGCCTCTTGCGGCTCTGCCCATCGGGCGGACATCGCTCTCCTTAAATCGGATAGCCATACCCTGTCTTGTTGCGACAATAACATTTTCACTGCCGTCCGTCATTCTTACCCAGGCAAGCTCGTCACCCTCGTTAAGCTCAAGGGCAATGATGCCGCCCTTTCTCGTTGTATTATATGCGTTAAGCTCAATTCTCTTGATAAGTCCGTTCTTGGTAACCATAATCAGATACTTATCATCTCTGAACTGCTCAACCTTTATCATTGAGGTTACCTTTTCGTCACTTGAAATCGGCAGCAGATTTGCAATGTTCATTCCCTTTGAGGTGCGGCTGCCCTCGGGAATTTCATAGCACTTAAGCCTGTAAACTCTGCCTCTGTTCGTAAAGAACAGCACATAATCGTGGCTGTTGATTATGAACATCTCGCTGGCTACATCCTCTTCACGGCGGCTCATTCCGCTTATACCTCTGCCGCCTCTTCTCTGCGTGCGGTATGTATCTGCGGCAAGGCGCTTAACATAGCCGAACTGAGTAAGAGTGAGTACGCACTCCTCTTTCGGGATAAGATCCTCAATGTCAACCTCACCGCTTATCGACTGAATCTCAGTTCTTCTCTCGTCTGCATATTTATTTCTGATAACAACGATTTCTTCCTTTAAAATCTCGAATACTCTTTCCTTATGAGCAATAATATCCTCAAAATCAGCTATCTTTATCCCTAATGCGGCAAGCTCGTCCTCAATTTTTCCTCTCTCCAAGCCTGTCAGCTGTCCTAAACGCATCTGAACGATAGCCTGCGTCTGAATATCGTCAAGACCGAAACGCTCGGAAAGTCTTTGTCTTGCTGTTGACTGATCCTTTGAGGAACGGATAATAGCGATTACCTCGTCAATATAGTCAAGCGCAACCTTTAAACCCTCTAAAATATGTGCTCTTTCCTTGGCTTTTCTCAAATCAAAGATTGTTCTCTTAGTTATAACCTCAGCCTGAAAGTCGATATAATGCTGAAGCATCTGCTTAAGGGTTAATATCTTCGGCTCGCCGTTTACAATAGCGAGCATAATAGTACCGAATGTGACCTGCATCTGTGAAAGCGTGTAGAGCTTGTTTAAAACAATCTGAGGTGAAGCGTCACGCTTAACGTCAATTTCAATGTGCATTCCGTTTCTGTCGGAATGATCCTCTATATTTGTGATACCGTCAATTCTCTTGTCCTTAACAAGGTCTGCAATGCTCTCAATAAGTCTTGCCTTGTTCACCTGATACGGAAGCTCTGAAACTATAATCTTGAACCTGCCGTTCTTCTGCTCCTCAATCTCAGCCTTTGCCCTTACAATTATCTTTCCTCTGCCTGTTGCATATGCGGCTCTTATTCCGCTTCTGCCCATTATCTGTGCGCCTGTCGGGAAGTCGGGTCCCTTTATATGTTCCATCAGATCGGCAAGCTCTGCGTCGGGATTGTCGATAAGACAGCAGATAGCGTCAATAACCTCGCCGAGGTTGTGCGGCGGAATGTTTGTAGCCATACCAACGGCGATACCGCTTGAGCCGTTTACCAGAAGATTCGGAAAGCGTGACGGCAGAACAGTCGGCTCTTTCTTGCGGTCGTCATAGTTCGGCATAAAATCGACAGTTTCTTTTTCTATGTCGGTGAGCATTTCAACCGATATTTTGCTCATTTTTGACTCGGTGTAACGGTAAGCGGCAGGAGGGTCGCCGTCAACTGAGCCGAAGTTGCCGTGACCGTCAACAAGAGGGTATCTCATTGAAAAGTCCTGCGCAAGTCTTACAAGTGCGTCATAAACCGAAGCGTCACCGTGAGGGTGGTAGCTTCCCAGCACTGTTCCGACAGTGTCGGCGCACTTTCTGTATGCCTTTTCGGGGGTAAGATTCTGCTCAAACATTGTGTATAAAATTCTTCTGTGTACCGGCTTTAGTCCGTCCCTTACATCCGGCAGAGCACGGGACACTATTACCGACATTGAATATTCCATAAAGGATTTTTTCATTTCCTTATTGATATCAACATCGATAATCTTTGAATTATTGCTTATGAATTCACTGTTATCCAACTCAGTCACACCTCTTATCAATTTTTAACCGTTAGTATTTTCTATACTTGCCTTCAGCTTCTCAAATAATTCCAAATCAAACTTTTTAACATTTATCGGCTTAAAGGTATCGCTTCTTACAAAGCCGTGAACGGTCTTGCCTGTTGTCAGAAGCTCATCGCCTCGCTTCACCGTATATGAAAATTCTATCTTTGAATAATGCAGGAATGTAACGCAGGCGCTTATCACAACCTCGTCCTCATAATACGCCGGTCTTATATAGTGACAGCTGAGGTCAACAAGCGGAAGCATAAGCCCCCTTTTCTCCAGTATGGAGTACGGCACTCCCAGTTTTTTAATAAAATCGGTTCTTGCTATCTCAAACCATACCGGATAATTTGAATGATGAACTATCCCCATTTTGTCCGTTTCGGCATAGCGAACCGTAATTTTGCTTTGTGAAATCATTTTATCACCTTACTCATTCCTCATAAGACTCTGTGCCGTTCTTTAAAACCTGCAAAACCCTTTTATAAATATCCGGCTCAATGCTTCTCTTCGGAATTGTAAACATCTGACCGTGATATGTGCGGATAATAATAATCTCTTCCCCTATTTCAAGGGTTCCCGTTTTGTCAAGGGGAATTATCCATTCCTTATCTCCCGACTTCTGCGTTATATCCTCGTTTGTAATCTTCATTCTAACCGAGTCGCCGGTTGTGTTTTCTCTTGCAAGCTTTTTCAAATGAAGCGTAGGCACAAGCCATATTGCGCCGATAATAACAACGCAGAGAACACTGAAAAACAGCCAGTTGTAGTTGTTGCCGTAATAGCAGGAAAGCGCAAAACCGACTGCGGCTATTGCCATTATAACGGTATATAGAATTGCGCGGTTTCCCTGAGTTTTATATATTCCCGCTCTTTTCAGCGTTTCAAGCACCTCGTTTTCCTCAAGGATAAAATCGGTGCTTAAATATACTCTTCTTTTGTCGTCGTCCTTTGCTTCAAGCTTTTCACGCTTTTCGTCGTTAATTCTGTTTCTCAGCTCATCAACGCTGTCAAAGCTTTCGTCCTCTCCGAAAAAGCTGCTGTAATCGTCTGACTGACCGTCAGCAGAGGAGGAAAATTTCGCTTCACTGCTGTCTTTTTTCAGCCTGTTCAATTCACTTAAAATATCGTCAACCGAGCTTTCTGCCATTTTCCTCTGCCTCCTTTTATTGTATTAATGAATAGTGAATGATGAATAATTAATAATGAATAATTTTGGTTGTCGCCGCAAGCGGCTC
>DKZT01000035.1:6574-12790 GCA_002493755.1 Ruminococcaceae bacterium UBA7067 | reverse complement strand
AAGCCGTACACATAAAATTCGCGCATATAGCTGCGGATTTTTTCAAAGTTCTTGATAAGCTCGCTGTATGATGACATATTTACTCTCCTGTATATATCTTAATTTACATATTAACTTTTGCTCTCCATTCAGTTTCTTTAAATCCCACAAGCACAAAATCATCGCCTATAAGCAGTGGTCTTTTTACGAGCATACCGTCTGTTGCAAGCAATTTAAGCATTTCTTCCTCGTTCATTTCGGGCAGTTTATTTTTAAGATCCAACGATTTATAAAGCAAGCCGCTTGTATTAAAGAACCTTTTAAGCGGCAGTCCGCTTAATTTATACCAAGCAGTAAGCTCTTCAAGCGTTGGATTATTTAGCTTAATATCCCGCAACTCATATTCTATGTTATTGTCGTCAAGCCAGCTCTTTGCTTTTTTGCAGGTGGTGCATTTCGGATAGCATATAAATTTTATCACTTTGTTCTTCCTTTCAACTTTTATTCTATAAGCCCAAAAGCTATTTTTTAATTTTATACTAATTATAGTCAAAAAACCATTCAATATCAATCCGTTTTCACGATATAAGGAGAAAAACTTATTCTGTAATACATACAATTTGAAGATTCAAGCGACCTCTTTATGCTTAATGTGAGTCAAAATCTAACAGCATCTTGTCGGTGATAATCCGGCGCTACGAAAAAAAATAAAAAAAGGTGTTGACTCTAACGTTACGTCATAGTATATACTCATAATCAAGGGAGGCGATCAAATGAAGCTACACATAAGAGAATTTGCTAAACTGACGGGAGTGAGCGTGCGCACGCTGCACTATTACGACGAAATCGGACTGCTTAAGCCGTCCTCTGTTGACGAACAGAACGGATACCGCTTCTATGACGAGTATGCACTGACGCGAATGCAGGAGATTTTGTTCTACCGTGAGCTTGATTTTCCTCTGAAAGAAATCCGGATGATTTTATCCTCTCCCGATTATGATAAGCAAAACGCACTGAAAGAGCAGAAACACTTGCTGACGCTTAAAAAAGAGCGGCTGGAACGGCTCATTTCGGCTCTTCACAGCGCAATGAAAGGAGAAATTGTAGATATGAATATTTTTGATAACAGCGAATTTGAAGCAAAGCGCGAGCAATATGCGAAAGAAGCCAAGGAAAAGTGGGGCGATACTGCCGCTTATAAGGAGAGTGCTGAAAAGACCGCTGACTATTCATCGGACAAGTGGAATCAGGTAAACTCCGCTATGGACAGCATAATCGCAGAATTTGCAGACTGCAAGAGAAGGGGCTTAACTTCCGACAGCAAAGAAGCGCAGGAACTTGTGAAAAGATGGCAGGGTTTTATAACCGAAAATTACTACACCTGCACCAAAGAAATTCTCGCAGGACTTGGTGAAATCTATGTTGCCGATGAACGATTTCGTGATAATATAGATCGTCACGGTAACGGAACGGCGCAGTTTATGAGTGACGCTATAAAAGCATATTGCAAATAAATGTGTTTTTCCAAATGTTATAAGCCGGAGCAGCTTTTTGCTCCGGCTTTTCCTATTTTCCTTGTTGTCTTTTATCAGCGTTGCGAGCTGTCTGCCATTCTGCTTTGATAAGGTCATTCCGTTGCAGCAGGCATTAAAATAAATTGCAACAATATTCTGCAAAAAAAGTTGATAACTTGATAAAACATGATATAATATTTTTAGATTGATTTTACAGCGATTTTACTTTAAAAATAAAGGAGCTTAGAAAATGATGGGTACTAAAACCACTGAGGAGTTTAACAGCAAGATCAAGCGAATTATAATTACAGAGGATCAGATAAAATCGGCGATTGAAAAGGTAGGTAAAGAAATAAGCGATTCATACGACGGACGACCTTTTTTGCTTGTCAGCATTTTAAAGGGTTCATTTGTGTTTTTGGCTGATTTGTGCCGCGCCATAACAGTTCCCTGCGAAATCGGCTTTATGTGTGCAAAAAGCTATTATGCCGGTACGGTATCTACCGGTGTTGTCAAGATTACAATGGATCTTGAGCAGGACATCAGCAAATACCACGTTATCATCGTTGAGGATATTATTGACACAGGAAGAACATTGAGCAATGTTGTTGACCTGCTTAAATCACGCAATCCTCTGTCTTTAAAGCTTGTAACTCTGCTGGATAAGCCGTCAAGGAGAACCGTTGACTTAAAAGCAGATATTTCATTGTTCACAATTCCGGATTACTTTGTAATCGGCTATGGACTTGATTGCGGAGAATATTATCGTAATCTGCCCTACATAGCGGAATATAATGAAAACGCTAAATAAAAAACAGGATAAAACCATTCAGCGGCACTGCCGGCGTTTATATAAGTCTGTCAAGTTAAATTTTTCCTCCCGTTACGTTTGTGACGGGAGGTTTTGCATTTCTGATAAAACGAAGCATTACTTCAATATGTGACTGAAACACCACGGCAAAGCTCAACTTACCGTGGAGTTTCAGCTTAATATTATTCAACTATTGAATAAACAAGATTCTCCCATTTAAGCTCTGTGTTTTCCTCAATATCCTGCGGAAGCAACGCTCTTGCTACAAGCATTTCCTCGTTGTCGGAAATATCTGTTCTGACAAGGTACGCATAATCGCCGTCAATTCTTGTCACTTTATAATAATACGGTCCCATATTATATTCACTCCTTTTTGCTTTGATTATCACGGTAGTCAACAAATCCGTCGTAAATTGTTGCTGCAAGCTTATTCTGATATTCATCATTTTTTAACAGAGCAAGCTCGTCGCTGTTTGACAAAAATCCACACTCAACAATTACGGCAGGTTTTTTACAGTTGTATAGCAGATATATATTTTTATCGGCAGGCTTACACTCCCTGTTATTTTCCGGCTGAAGCTTCCCAACTACCGATTTTCTTATGCACTGTGCAAGCTTACTGCTCAGCGGATTATTTTCAGAATAAAAAATCTGTGCTCCGCTGTATTTACTCTGTGGAAATTTATTTTGATGAATGCTTATTGCTATGTTATTCGGCGAGCTGTCAAACATAGTCAGACGGTTTTTCATATCCGATTTTTTTCTCAGCTTCAGCGTGTCCAAGCCGTCGTCACAAATTGAAATATCCTCATCTCTTGTCATCACAGCCTTAACGCCGTTTTTATCAAATAATTCCTTAAGCTTCAGGGCTATGGATAAGTTAATATCCTTTTCAACCGTTCCGTCAGGTGCAACGGCTCCGCCGTCCTCACCACCGTGACCGGGGTCTATGATTACTGTAACGCTGTCTTTTCCTTGTGCGTTAGCCTTTGCGGATAAGCTGCCGTATGCCGAAAATATTGAGATAACAAAAGCTACTGCGCATACAGTCAGAAGAAAGAAGCATAGCAGTTTTTTAAAGCTTATAACCATTTTACCACCGCCATAATTTAGTGGTAAATTCTATGCTATCAGCCTTACTCTTATGTTAGTAAGTTGCTGTCAGTGCAGGCTTTGATACTCAATTCAAAGAATCTTACCGCCTATCCCTTGTACATCTGTTACGATATCAAGAGAGTATTTCTGAATATAGATGCTGTCGAGAAGCTTTATTTTGCCGTTTTTGTCAACATCACCGCAGGTGGTTTGATTTTCGTCAAAGTTTAAAAGCGACAACGAACATTTCTGAATTTCAATAGCGTCCTTAAGGTTCACTTTACCGTCAAAGTTCACATCGCCGAAAACAAGCTCCGGTTTCGGTGCTTTTACATTCACCTTACAGGTCACGGTCTTTCCGTTGTAGGTTGTCGCCGTGACGGTTGCCGTACCGGGAGCTACGGCTGTAACTATGCCGCCTGCCTTTTTAACGCTTGCAACGCTCGGATTGTCGCTTGAATAATAGATTGCATAAGAAGCCTCTCCGCTCGGCAGAGAGCTGTTGAGGTCAAAGCTTTCGCCTATTTCAAGCGTTAATTCAGCGGCATTGAGGGTAATCGATGTCGGCGCTTTCTTTACGGTAATTTTGCAGGAAGCGCTCTTGCCGTTCTCGCTCTTTGCAGATATTATAGTCGTACCGGTCGCTTTTGCTGTTATTTTTCCGTCCTGAGAAACAACTGCAACACCTGTGTTGCTGCTGCTCCAAACGACAGTTGAGCTTAGGCTTTCAGGCTTAACCGTCTTATTTATCGTGTAGCTCTCGCCCACACCTAAAGTCATTGACGAATGGCTGAGAGTTATTGACTGCACCGAGAGAGCGTCATAGTTTGTACCTACGGTTGCTTTGCTGTCACTGCCGACATTCACGCTCTTGTATTTACTTCCGTAAATTGTGTTTGAAGAAATACTTCCTGCGCTTGACTGTCCTGTTACTCTTATGCCGTGATTTCCCGAGTTAGTAACAATATTATCTGTAATATCTCCTGCGGTGCTTCCGGACGAAATATGAATACCGTTTGTTACAGCTTTATCTACGGTATTGTTTATTATATTTCCTGCCTTGCAGCCGGCAGAGCCGCCCGTAACTGCAATTCCGTGATTTCCTGCATTCTTAACTGTGTTACCGTTTATCTCGCCGATACTGCCGCCGTTAGATGTATGAATACCGTTTGAGGCAGTTGTATCAACCGTGTTCTTGTATATCTTTTCCGCAACGGCATTATCTACGCTTATTCCGTAGTTATTAGAATTTAATACAGTATTGTTGCTTATTTCCGATGCAAAGCTGTTTTTGTAAATATATATTCCGTTTACGCTTGAATTCTTGATACTGTTGCCGCTTATTACGTCTGCTTTTGCTCCAAGAAGCTGAATGCCGTGGTAATTCGCCTTGTTAAGAGTGTTTTCCGAGCACTCTATTGTGTTTGACTCGATTGAAGACGATCTTGTGTCCGTAAAACGAACGCCGTGACCCTTTACATCTATTGAATTATCTCTGACGGTTACACCGCTTATATAATAGTCGCCCTCAGGCAATCCGCCGCTGTTATCGCTTGAATCCTGAGCATAAGGCTGTGACAGGTCATATCCTACCGCAAATATTCCTCCCGATTCATACGATGCAAACTCGTCCTTAATATATCCGCATTTTTTCAATTCATTATTTGCAATCAGAATGTTATGATTATCAATCGTTTCTTTACTGTCCGATACGTGAGCAGTTGTATTTCCCTCCTGCGCCAAAAAGCTTGACTTATAGGTTCCGCTGCCCTTTCCCATAACGGAATACACGGCAATTCCTCGTGGCGAATTGCTGATTTTGTTATCGGATATCTCACAATTAATCCAGTTCAGTCCCTGAATTGCAACGCTTGTCATATCAGTGAAGCTGCAGTTTTTTATTTTTATTCCGTCAAACGGTCTGTTGAGAATAGCTGTGTGACTGCCGACACCTCTCGGGCAATTTGTGAAGCTGCACCCCTCAATCAGAACATTTTTCATCGGAATATCCTCAGACCTGTAAGTGACAAAATGCGCCTGAACAAGAGTATCAAGCTGAATCGCCTCATAGCCTATTGAGGTTGCCGGAGTGAGAATCTGATCTGAAAAGCTGCAATTCTTAACTGTGAAGCCGTCAATGCCTGCGACCTCCATTATATGTCCGTCCTTTACATTAGAGAGCTTAGTATTTATAAGTGATAAATTCCTTGCGTGAGCAAATTTCAGAATCGTGTTATATGTTCCGCCGCCGTTGATAGTTCCGCCGTCTATTGTTATGTTAGTATAAGCATCATAACCAACTGCACCTGTATTCGCCGCATCAACTTCTCCTGTTCTGATAACATTTGTATGACTGTTGCTGTCACGGATAAGTGTTACATCTGTAAGCGACAGATAGGTGTTACTGAAAATCCGCAGACTTCTGTCTATAACATAGCTGCCCTTCGCAACACAAATCTTATACACATTGTTCTCAGACGCATTATCTCTCGCCTCATAAAGTGCCGCTTGAATAGCTCCGACAGCACCGTATGCGTCTATATCCTCTTTTGTAACATCAATTACTGTCTGAACAGTTGAAGCTGCTGTTTGACATGTTTTCACTGCGCTGTCAAGTGCATTTGCCGCAATAGGAGCGGAAAAAATCACACTCGCCGCCATCAATACGGATACTGCCGCAGCTGAACAGCTTTTAAAATATTTTTTCATATATTTTCCTCCACCATAGTATTGATAATAATTATAGTAATAATGTCGATTATTGTCAACCTAGCACAACATTCTTATAATTAATTTGTAGAATAAACACATAATTAT
>DKZT01000035.1:0-6322 GCA_002493755.1 Ruminococcaceae bacterium UBA7067 | reverse complement strand
TAGAATAAACACATAATTATACCGTCCTGTTTTTATAAAGCAAATATACAATATCTTGTACTTCAGAAGCTGAAGCAGGAAAAGTGTTGCACAAGCGGTAATTCTTTTTGTTACGGCATATTCTTATCGTTATCGGTAATATTAATTACGAGGTGATTTAATTGACGAATTTAGACGCTCTTGACGCTTCAGCCAAGGACTATTTTTATTCCTTGCCACAGCTTATTCAGGAACAGATTATCGAAAGCTCGGTTACCTACTCATCAAAGCAGGAACTCGAAAAATATTACAAACTAATCTCAAACAATAACAGCGTGACTGAGTGAGCAGTATCGAATGTTCTATGTGTCAACGTTTAATTGACGGCATATAATAGCAATGACACAAGAAGAATAGAGATGATAATATTGGACAAAGAAGTCAGATCGCTCAGTTCTCTTAAAAAAGGTGAAAAATGCAAGGTTGAGGAATTAAAAATGAACGGCAGAGAAAGACGACGTATGCTTGATTTAGGACTAATCAAGGATACACGGATTGAAGCTGTTTTAACAAGCCCGTCAGGCGGCTTGACTGCATATTATATAAGAGGCGCATTATTGGCAATACGCGCCGAAGACGCCGCAGGAATTTTAGTTTCCTTAAGCTGATATTTCAATATTATTATAACCCACAGCGTACTTTTGCTGTGGGTTTTTTGTAACATTTTGAGTTTATCCGAATAACATATTACAAGAGATATATGAAAAAGCGGAGGTGTTTGCTTGACTGACGCAAAATACACTGTTGCTTTTGCAGGTAATCCGAATGTCGGCAAAAGCACAGTTTTTAATAACCTGACCGGACTGAATCAGCATACGGGGAATTGGATATGCTGATATTTATGCGATTTTTCGTATGCGTTGTTAGTTACGAGTTAGCTACACATTTAATCACCCCGAAGCAAGACTAACTGCTCCGGGGTTTGTTTATGTACTATTCTGTTGGAACTTCCGGCAGTCCCGTCACCGAAGTTAACACCGACAAAATGCCGGCAAGCAATGATGCCGAACCGACAGCAAGCTGCTTAGATAGCGGAGTTGTAGAATATAATGCTGTTCACGCCCGATACCAATACTACGGCAAGCTGATGGTGTCGAGCGTTACCGGCTCTGCGTTTGCAAATAAGGGCGAGAAAAAGGTGCTTACGAACATAAAGCTTAAGTACAACACATCAAAACACAGCCGTGCAGGCTCGTTCTGGTTTGAACGAATGAAAGCCGACAGACTGAACGATATACTCAGCGGAGCAATTAAAATCGCAGGAGGAAAATAAATGGCAAGAGATACTATAATCACAGCTATACGGGAATTCCTCGAAACCTGCCCGGTTATTCAGGAGCGAATCAAGCTTGAAAACCTGGGAGAGGACACGCCCGAATACTGTGTGGAAACCGTGCCGTGTAATCCTGTTGTCAAGGAATATGTTGACGGCAGTGCAAAGAAGCAATACCTGTTTGTATTCGCAGGCAGAGAGGTGTTCGGAGATGATATTGACAATCTCACGAACAGCGAATTTTACGAGAGCGTTGCAGAATGGATTGAAGAGCAGGACTGCATCGGCAATCTTCCGCAGCTCGGCGGTAAGCTTGAAGCGCAGAGCTTAACGGTGCTTACAAACGGCTATGTATTTGCAAATGACGAAACAAAGGCACGGTATCAGATACAGTGCAGATTAACATACTACAAACCATAACGGAGGTAATAAACTATGGGAGTAAAAAAGAGAAAAAATATCGCTGATTATATTGACACAACTCCGGGTACGGATAAGGCTACCTATGCGCTGATGGGAACAGGCTTTAAAACGCTTGATGAAAACCCATCGGCTCAGACAAAGTCGAAAAAGTATATATGCGACACATCCGCAACTAAGTCGGTTTCATCCTATGACGACACCTTCCCTTACGAGCTTGACCAGATAAGGGAACAGCCTGCAATAGATTTCATCTGCAAAATCGGCGAGAAACGCCTTGTCGGCGAAGATGCGGAAACAACATATATCAGAGTTGACCTTGATAAGCCTGTATCCACAGGGTCAAGCAACATGGAGTACGAAGCAAGAATGTTCAAGGTAGCTGTTGAGGTAGCGGCGTTTGCGAATGATGACGGCGAGATGACAGGCTCGGGCAATCTCCTCGGTATAGGCAATCCGACAAGCGGCAAGTTCAATGTGTCCACAAAAACATTCACTGCGGAGGTATGATACTATGATTATCAACGGTGTTGAATTGCCTGACCTTGACCTTGCGGAGCTTGAAGTGGCGGAACAGTTTGAAACGGCACTGAATGTCTGTGCCGATAAGGTTTCAAGGCTTGAAAAGGAAAGAGTATCAAGAGTAAGCTTCATCAGAGAAAGCTGTGAGGCTGTATTTGAGGTGTTTGAAACGCTTTTCGGCGAGGGTACGGCAAAGAAGGTATTCGGTGAGCATACGAACCTCATAGTGTGCAACACTGCGCTTACGGAGCTGGTAGACGCATCCAAGGAAATCGACAGCAGAAACGCAAAGCTCACTGCCGAATTGTTTGAAAAGTATTCGCCCGAAAGAGCTAAACGCTGATGAATATATTAATTGACTCTGTGCCGTTAACGATAAACATCGGCGGCACAGAGTATGGAATTAATTCGGATTTTCGTATATGGATAATGTTTGAACAGCTGCTCACCGACACATCAGTGACGGATACTGCGAAAAACTCTGCGGCGTTTAATCTGATTTTCAGCGATGAAAAGCCGCCGCTTACAGATGAAGCAATCAGTAAAATTTTGTGGTTTTATTCCTGCGGAAAAGAAGCGGATGAAAGCAACAGCTGTGAAGAGGAAGCTGATGAAACTGACCGCCGCATATACGATTATGATTGTGACGATGATTATATTTACTCGGCTTTTTTACAGCAATACAAGATTGATTTGCAGACAGCAAAGCTTCACTGGTGGCAATTCAGAGCCTTGTTCAAGGGCTTGACAGATGATTGCAAATTCGTTGAAATAATGAGCTACAGAGCTATTAAAATTGACGGCGATATGCCTAAGAGACAACGAGAATTCTATCGGAAAATGAAGAAGCTTTACGCCTTGCCTGTGTCAGCTGACGAGATTGAAAGGACAAAAGCCATCGAAGATGCGCTGTTGGCGGGTAAAGGTGTAAATAATTTGTTGTAATATCTTGCATTTTCTGTTAAGTTGTGTATAATTATAATTAAAAAAGGAGGATACACACTTATGAAAAAATTATTCACACTAATTCTTGCGGCGGCATTGCTCTCGACAGCGGCACTGACTGGGTGCGGCACATCAAAGGTAGAGGATGATGTCAGCAGCGCACTGGCAGAGCTTCAGAGTCAGCTCGATGATGCTAATTCTAAGCTTAAAGACGCTTCAAGTAAGCTTGAAAAAACCGAACCTGAAACAGAGACCGAAACGGAAACCGAGACTGAGACAGAAAAGCCGACAAAGAAGCCTACTGAAAAGCCGGAATCCAAAGCTGAAGTAAGTAGCCAATCATCAGATTACTCAGTTCCGACTGAGTATAGAAACGCTTTAAAGAAAGCAGAGAGCTACAGCAATATTATGCATATGTCAAAGCAAGGCATTTATGAACAGCTCACCTCTGAATATGGGGAAGGCTTCCCGGCTGATGCGGCACAATATGCTATCGATAATATTGTTGCCGATTGGAACGCAAATGCTCTTGAAAAAGCAAAATCATATCAAGAGACTATGAATATGTCTAAAAATGCGATTTACGAACAGCTTATTTCAGAATATGGAGAACAGTTTACTGAAAGTGAAGCGCAATATGCGATTGACCATCTTGATTAATTAAAATTAATATTGAATAATCAAAACAGCGTACATCTTCGGGTGTGCGCTGTTTTTATACCCTTTTTTAAGAAAGCAGGTGATTTATTGGCATATGACGGCAGTATAAAAATTGATACTAAAATTGATGTATCCGGCTTTTCGGCAGGAATTAACAAAATGAAATCCATAGCAGGTAAAGGCGTAACCGTTTTGGAAACCGCTTTTGCAACCGTTACAGCAGGTATTGCCGCAGGTGCAACAGCGGCGGCAACAGTCGGTTCATCTTTTGAAGCAGCTATGTCAAAGGTGTCTGCGATAAGCGGTTCAACAGGAAAAGACTTGCAGGATTTAAGCGACAAGGCAAAAGAAATGGGAGCAAAGACAAAATTTTCTGCTTCTGAATCCGCCGAGGCATTACAGTATATGGCTATGGCAGGCTGGGATACAGAATCAATGCTTAGCGGTATTGACGGAATTATGAATCTTGCAGCTGCAGACGGTCTTGACCTTGCTACAACCTCCGACATTGTAACTGATGCGCTGACTGCTTTCGGGTTGAAAGCTTCTGATAGTTCACATTTTGCCGATGTTCTTGCGAAGGCATCGAGTTCGGCAAATACAAATGTATCAATGCTAGGCGAAAGTTTTAAATATGTCGCACCTCTTGCCGGCACAATGGGTTATTCTGTTGAGGATGTTTCACTAGCCCTTGGACTTATGGCAAATGCTTCAGTAAAAGGCAGTATGGCGGGTACAAGCCTTAAAACTGCTTTATCCAATCTTGCTTCACCTACTGATAAAATGGCTGAAGTAATGACTGAATACGGGATTTCAATATCAGATGCGCAAGGCAACGCTCTTCCGTTGATTGATGTTTTGAAACAGCTCCGCGAGAAGTTTGGAGGTCTTTCAGAAACAGAGCAAACTGCTGCGGCGAGTACATTATTCGGTAAAGAAGCAATGTCTGGAATGCTCGCAATTATTAACGCAAGTGACAGTGATTTTAAAAAACTTACTGAGAATATCAATAATGCAGACGGTGCAGCACAGTCAATGGCTGACACTATGCAGGATAATCTCCAAGGGCAAATTACAATACTGAAATCTGCTCTTGAGGGGTTAGGAAATGAGATTTATGAAGGTATGCAAGCACCACTGAAAAATGCAACTGTTGAAGCACAGGGATATGTGAACCGTTTGACGGAAGCGTTTTCGGGCAACGGACTTACCGGTCTTATTGAAGAAGCCGGCAATATATTCGGAGAACTTGCAGTAAAAGCGGCAGAAGCGGCGCCGAAGATGGTAAACACAGCAGTCAAGTTTATTCAGTCCTTTGTAAACGGAATAAGCGATCATCGGACTGAGCTGTTGGGTGCGGCTCAGAAAATAGTAAGCGCATTGGTTGACGGTCTTGTAGCTCTTCTGCCGAAAAACATTAAGGAGCCGGTCAAGGACGCTGTCAAAGGAATAAAAGATTCCTTCAATGACGGCGGACTTAAAAAGGCTGTCAACACGCTCGGCACGATAATAAAGAATGTCGGCAAGACAATATCGAACATAAGCAAAACTGTCTTACCACCGTTTGTAAAGCTGCTTGACTTTGCGGGCGATAATCTCCACATTCTCATTCCTGCACTGACTGCAGGTGTTACGGCTTTCAAGGCGTGGAAAATAGTCGGGTCAATATCCGCTATGCTCAAGGCTCATACAGTTGCCGTTACAGCCGAGGCTGTCGCAGAAAACGCAACAGCTATGGCGGCAGGAACAGCAACGGCGGCGTATACCGCAAAGTCGGTTATCGTAGGAACGCTCACGGGTAAGGTTGGTCTTGCTACTGCGGCACAGTGGCTGTGGAATGCGGCACTAAACGCAAACCCTATTGGACTTGTAGTCGCAGGTGTCACTGCGCTTGTCGGCGGTATCACGGCTCTTGCGTTTTGCACATCTGATGCCACAGAGTCAGAACAGGCTCTTGCAGAGCAACAGGAGAAAAACAAGGAACTCCACGAAGGCCTGGTTCAGAGCTACCGTGATATGGCTGACGGCATCGGCGAGTGGCAACAGAAGGTCGATTCCTCTACAAGTATTTTAGAGGGTCTTAACGACAGCATTATCATCTCGCCCGAGAAAAAGCAAGAGCTTAACGACCAGATGGACGGCATTCAGAATGACATTAATACCATCGCAACAAACGCCAGTCTTACAAGAAAACAGCTTACTGATGGTGAGATTCAACGCCTTGAGAATTTATTTGCAAAGCAGAAGGAGCTTGCGCAAAAGGAGATTGATATACAGTCTGCTTATCAGGAGGTTACAAAAGGATTTGCTGAGGACCTTGCGGCGGATAACACGATTACCGTAGAGCAGTTTGAGGAGCAGGCGGGAAGAATTATTAAAGCGGCAGAGGACACAAGAGACAAAACAGTTTCAGCTGCAGAAGCGCAGCGCACAAATACACTTCCCGAATACGATGTAGTTATG